>JAFUBE010000636.1 GCA_017460365.1 Eggerthellaceae bacterium | reverse complement strand
GTCACGATCTGTCACTTTCGCGGGGAGACCGACTGCACAGCTTATCTCCCCGCGAAAGTGACAGATCGTGGCTGACGAGAAGTGTCACACCCTCGCAAAAGCGGCGGGTCGCGTCTGGCATGAGGTAGCTCTGCGCATTTCCAAAAGCATCTTGCTACAATGACTGCAGAATAGTATGCTATTAGCATACTATACATATCTTATTACATACTATGACAAGGAGCGCGAATGGGAGCGAAAAAAGAGACCGTGGTGGTCAGCGTGAGGCTCGACTCGAAGGTTAAAACGGAGATGCAGGAGGTCTGCGAGGAGCTCGGGCTGACGATGGCCGGGGCGTTCCAGATGTTCGCCAAGGCGGTGGCGCGGGGCAGATGCATCCCGCTCGACCTCGACCTGAACCGCAGGCCCCAGGTGACGTATGCGGCTATTGACCTCGAAGAAAAGGACGGGTGATGACGATGACGACCAATAGGAAGCGCGGACGGCTGTTGACGGGCTTGGGAATTGCTGCGGTAGTCGCAGTGCTGGCGGTGGCGCTTGGCTTGCTTGGCGTAGGCTCGCCGAAGGCGTCGGAGCCGGCACAGGCCATCGCGGCCGAAGCCGCGCAGAATGGAAGTGTGCAGACAGCAGACGCCCCCATCCCGCCAGACAACAGTGTCCTCACGGAGCAAAATCAACCGGTGGCGGAGATTAGTCAGCCCGAGGCAATACCAGCCGAGGCAACGCCCGAACCCCTCGAGGTCCAGCTTCCGGCCGAGCATGCTGCGGGCCTGGCTGCAGAGGCCGAAGAGCGGCCTTCCAGTTGGGATGGCGAACCCCAAACCGCGCCCGAAGCGGCTGCGAGGCAAGAGTCCCAGACTGCGCGCAAATGGGTCGTCGGCTACGAGGAAGTCTGGGTGCCCTCGATCGAGACCGTCGTCGACGAGCCAGCGCACGAGGAGCCGGTTTACGAAAAACGCGACGTTCTCGTGTGCAACGCATGCGGATACGAAGCATCCGGCGGAAACGACATGGGAGCCCAT
Organism: Eggerthellaceae bacterium; assembly: GCA_017460365.1. GTDB lineage: Bacteria > Actinomycetota > Coriobacteriia > Coriobacteriales > Eggerthellaceae > UBA9715. The sequence goes on along the minus strand of JAFUBE010000636.1, from coordinate 1,111 downwards.
CTGAGCGCCCACGCCCTGGAAGGGATTGACGAGGGGTACTCGGCGATGCCCAGGCGCGTGCAAGTCGGCACGAAGAGCGTCCCCGCAGTGACTCACGAAGTCGACAACGGCCATTTCGAGCGAATCGAACACGGAGGGCATTGGGAGTAAGTCCGGCCGCGGCGCATCACAAGAAGAAATCACGTGCGCGCACTATCCTGATGCCATCAGCGTCGGACTCGTACGCTCCCTCGCGCACGACGACCATTTTTGGGTGCGCGTCGCGTATGGCGCGCAGGGGTGCGAGCTCCCTCTCGCGGGTCGACTCGGACGCGATGTTGTCAGCCGCCTGAACGTAGAGCACTTCGTCATCCTTCACGGCCACGAAGTCGACCTCGCGCCCGTAAAGCTTCCCGACGTGAACCTCGTAGCCGCCGTAGCGCAATTGGAGGTACACCGCATTCTCGAACAGCCTGCCTACATCCGAGACGCGATAGCCCGCAAGATGCGAGCGAAATCCGAGGTCGACGATGTAGTGCTTCGGGTTCGTCTTCAGGATCTCCTTGCCGTGCAAGTCATACCGGGCGGCACGGTAGAACATGAAGGCATCGCAGAGCGCGTCGAGGTAAGAGGACACAGTCTTGTTGGTGGTTTTCGCGCCGGCCGACGTTAGCGTGTTGGCGATGCTGGAAGCCGACGACAGGTTGCCGACGTTGTCAGCAAGGAACTCCGCGATGCGCCTGAGGAGCGACGGGTCGGTCACGCGGCTCTCCCCACTGCGACGTTCTCGATTAATAATGTCGCGGACCGCTATGGCCTCGTACACGCTGCGCATGTAGGCTGCGTGGGTCGCCTGGTCGGTCTCCAACGATGCGATGGCCGGCATGCCGCCGTAGCGCAGGTAGCGCGCCATGACGTCGTCGAAGAGCACTGGAGAGCCGTCCGGCGCGAGTGCGACCGAGCTTCCCGGCGAGAACGACAGCCCGCAGAAGTCGAGGTACTCGGAAAGCGACAGCGGCAGCCCATTACGAACTGCGATTCCTAAAACCACTGGACGAAGATATTCTCCATGAAGTAGCGCGTAAATTCCAAAAGATTGTCACTGTGGAGAATGGTGTCAAGAACGGAGGTC
>JAFUBE010000635.1 GCA_017460365.1 Eggerthellaceae bacterium | reverse complement strand
CTACATCGGAGCCGTCGACGAGGACCAGATACCCTACCTCAAGGCCGCGTACGCCAAGAAGAAGCCGAGGCTCGTCTGGGACGAGTGAGCGCGCGGAGCGCGCCTTCTAAAACGCGCGCGACGGAAACCATCCCGCCGAAGACGCCAGGCGGCTTGGGCGCGCGTGCACTTCTGAAGGTGAGCGTCGGTTAACGGGGGTGTGAACTGTAACCACCAAAGCGGACCTGTCGCCTACCGAACGGCGTTGCGATTGCGTTTGGACTCGTACATCGAGCGGTCGGCGTGGGCGACGGCGTCGAGGGGATTATCGTCGGCGCACTCGATCACGGCTGTGCCGATCGAGATGCTCACGCTGCCCTCCTGCAACTTGAACATGGCGGCTTTCGTGCACATGTCGCGCTTGATCTTGTTCGCCTCTTCGCGCGTCGTCTGGGGAACGAGCGCGACGAACTCGTCGCCGCCCGCGCGAAATGCTTGGGCGCCTTCGGGCAACGCCGACTTGAACACGAGCGCCGACAAGCGGATGTATTCGTCACCGACCAGGTGGCCGTACGTGTCGTTCACGCACTTCAACCCGTCGCAATCGGCAGCGATCACTGCAATCGGGAAATCGTCGCGGCGAGGCAGCTCCACGATGCACTCGTCGAACGAACGCCGGTTGTTCAGCCCGGTCAGCTCGTCGGTCCGCGCGCGCTTCTCGAGCTCGCGCTTCAGCAATTCGTGTTCGGTCACGTCGTTTATAAGCGCGATGATGCCCGTCACGTTGCCATCGTCGTCGAACACCGGCCGCTTGATCAGCTGCATGAACTCCTGCATGCCGTCGGCGTTGATCTCGATGACGTACGTCGCGCCCTTCCCCGTCCGCAGAATCTCGCGATCGATCTCTATGGCTTTTATCGCGTTTTCGCGATCCTTGCGTATTTCGAGGTCGGTCTTGCCGCGAATCGTCCAGTTCGGATCGTCGCCCTGGTTGAGATGATGCCAATAGTGCGTCGAGAAGACATAGCGCCCTTCCGCGTCTTTCAGGAAGATGTTCGACGGAAGCTCGCGCAGCATCGATTCGATTTCGTAGTACGTCGTGGAGCGCTTGATCTTGATGGCGTTCTCGATGCGTTTCTTCACGAGTCCGCGCTGGTAGGGCCACGAAAGATAATCAATTGCCCCGGCGTCGAAACAGGCCGCGTCTTCGTCGGACAAAGGCCTCAGGCCCGCTATGAGCACGGGGATGGTGACCAGCTTTGCGTCTTCGGCGATCTCCTTGAGAAGCGCGCACCCGTCGCTTTCGGCCATGTCGACATCGACGATCGCAACCGACAGGTCGGCGACCCGCTCACGCAAAATGCGCAGGCAATCGTCGGCGCCGTCTGCGGCAACCACGTTGAAATCCGCGCTCAAAAGCTCGATGAAATCGCGCGCGGCGCCTCGCTGGTCGAGCGCGACCAAGACCGTTCTTCGGTTGTTGCCATCATGCATGATCTCCATGCCAAGCCCCTTCGTTGCGTGCTTACATCTTATACCCGCAGGCTGCAGCGCATTCGCGTCACTGCACCATCACACGCAGCGTGCAAAAAAGATGCACCGCCCTTTCACGTCGGCAGCTGCCACGTGATGGCTTGAATGGAATGCGGAGGTCGCCGTTTTTGGGAAACGCATCTTCATCGCCATCGTGTGACACTTATCGTCAGACACGATGTGTCATTTTTCGGGTGGCGCTCGCAGCGCCGCATGCCGTCCTCGAAAAATGACACATCGTGTCTGACGATAAGTGTCACACCGCGTCCGGAATGGGGTAAAGGCGCGATTCCCTAGCGCATGAAGTGGGCGCTCGCGAGCCAGAACGCGAACGCGGCGTGCGCAATCAACAGCACAGGCACGCCGATCGAGAAGAGCGGTTTGCGGGTTTTGTGGTGGAACAGGCGCATCCCCGCAAGCGCGCCGATACTGCCGCCGACGGCGGCGAGGAACAGAAGGGCGCTTTCGGAAATGCGCCACGCCCCGCGCTCGGCACGCGATTTGTCCACCCCGAATGCGGCGAAAGCGATCAGGTTTACGCCCGCGAGGTACACGACAACACCGGTGAAGTCCACGCTAGTCCCTGTGCGCCACGCTTTCGATTTCCTGCAACTCGAAACGGTAGCACTGCTTCACGTCGGGATACTTCTCGCGGTCGACCTCGGCGAGAAACATGCCCAGCGGCCGCGCCCACAGCGAGCCGTCGCCGTAGAGCTTGCGGTAAAGCACCAGCTCTTCGTCTGTTTCCGAATGCCTTGCCACGTCTTCGACCAGGTAATAATCGCCTTTGAAATGCTTGTACACCCGATGCAGCTGAAGCTCGCGCATGCCGGCCCCTTTCTTGTTCGCGTTTTGCCGTTTAACTATACTGCAATATCGATTACGACATGAAACGAGGCGAAACGTGGAAATCGACGAATCGAAGATGCTGCGCGCAATCGAATTGGCCGCCCTCGGCGCGGGATGGACGAATCCCAACCCGCTCGTGGGAGCCGTCGTCGTAAAGGGCGGGCGCATCGTCGGCGAAGGATACCACGAGTGCTACGGCGAGGCGCATGCCGAGCGAAACGCGCTGGCAGATTGCGCGCGGAGAGGCGAATCGCCGCGTGGAGCCACGCTGTACGTCACGCTCGAGCCATGCTGCCACCAGGGAAAGCAGCCGCCATGCACCGATGCGCTGATCGAAGCGGACATCGCACGGGTCGTCGTGGGAAGCCGCGACCCCAACCCCCTTGTCGCCGGACGCGGAAACACGCTGCTCCGCAAAGCGGGAATCGAGGTCGTCGAGGACGTGCTACGCGCGGAATGCGACGAGCTGAACCCGATATTTTTCCACTACATCCAGACGAAACGGCCCTTCGTCGTCGCAAAATGGGCCATGACGCTCGACGGCAAGATAGCCACGCGAACG
>JAFUBE010000634.1 GCA_017460365.1 Eggerthellaceae bacterium | reverse complement strand
CTCGCAGTGCTTCGCGCACTTGAAACCTCACAAGGAACCGCAGCATGAGCCTCACCCTGGCCGATGGCACGACCACACTGACCTTGAACCCAGACCTGTTCTGGTCCGACGAGAACAACTGGAACCCGGTCGAGCAGACTGCCGACCGCACGATCACGGGCGCGTACATCGTCCAGGCGGCGGCGAGGGTCAAGGGGCGACCCATCACGCTGGAGCCGGAGAGCGACAGCAGCGCGTGGATGACGCGCGCCGACGTGACGGCGTTGCGAAATTGGGCCGCAGTACCCGGCAAAACCATGACTCTTACACTTCGCGGCGAGGCTCGGGAGGTCATCTTCCGTCACCAGGACGGCGGTTTTGAGGCCCGTCCTGTGATCCAGTACCGCGATGGGCACGAACTGCCTGCCGACTTTTACCTCTGCACCATCCGTCTCATGGAGATTTAACAAGTGGCAATCTTGAAAGGCGATGTCCGCCTGGTAGCGTCGGCGGTGATGGATGACGTGAGCGAAGGCGGCGGTGCCCCCACGGCGACGATCATCCAGGACGGTGAGAGCAACAACATCTTCCCGGACATCAGCGAGCTGGACCGCGCGGGCGGTCGGGTGAACCTGCGCAAAGTGCATGTGCACGTCCAGACGGGCGACCGTGACACGCTGCTGGGCACCAATTTCATTGTGGCCGAGCCCCCTAATGATCCGAACGTGAGCATCACGGTCTTCTCTACCGGCGAGACCTTTGACACGCGCACCAACGCTGCGGATTTCATCGAAGCCTATCTGGTGAAAGGCCCCGCACTTCCGGGCTTCTTGCTGGAGAACCACGTCGCTGGTCAGCGGGCGATCCAGTTGTTCCAACGCCCCGGGTCCCCGCTCCCCGCTGTGGGCCGCACCCTGGTACTGGTGGCCGACGAAGACACCCCCGACGAGATCGTGCAGTACGTGCGCACGACGCGGGTGGAAAGCACCATCGGCACCTACACCGAACTGGTTGGCGGCGGTTTGGTGGACTTTGAAGCGGAAGTTGTCACCTGTGACATCAGCGATGCCTTGCGCGTCAACTTCCCTGGCTCACCCCCATCCCGGCTTTTCGCCGTGGCCGACGGCAAGACTAAGGTCCGTGACACCACCGTCGCGGATGCCGGGTCGTACCACGGTGTCGTTGCCCTGGAATCGGCGGGGGCTATCGGCGACGCAACGGTGCAGGTGGAGAGCGTCTACACCCAACTGGTTCCCAACGCGCGGACGGAAGTCAGTGCGCTCGACCAGCGGCCTTCCGCACAGCGATCCTTGGTCTTGGCCGAGACGCCACGGCTTGTTACCGTTGGCGCCGCGCCGCACAGCAAGCGCATCAAGATCGGGCAGGAAAACCGCGGCTTCAATTTCGTTGACATCCTGCGGCCGTTCCCGGCTGCGAACTCCTTGGTGGTTTCCTTCCGGGCGCTCGGTAGTTGGTACACCATCCAGGACGACGGTCTCGGCAACCTGACGGGCACGGGGGTTGGCACCGTCAACTACGACAACGGCTCCATCGCCGTAACGTTCCCCTCGATGCCAGACGTTGGCTCATCCATCATCTACTCGTGGGGTGAGAAGTCTGCGTACACCAACCGATCTGCCGCCATCGGTTTTCGGATGCCCGAATTGTCGTGGACCGTACCGCACTCCCCCTTGGAACCAGGGTCCGTCGTCGTGACCTGGGAGTCTGGGGGTGTGTTGAAGACCGCAACCGACAACGGCACAGGCGGTTTCACCGGAGACGCTACAGGCAGCATCACGTACAACAGCGGGTTCATCTCCCTCAAACCTTTGGCGATGATCGACCCAGGCGGCGAGTTCAACACCGAATACGCCTACACGTCGGCCCGCAGCGAGAGTTTCGCCGGCCTTAGCCCCGACGCCGGCGGTTTTGTGACCATCACCTTGAGCGAACCGCCCCTGGCTGGGACCATCACCGCCCGTTGGATCACGGTGCGCAACGTCAGCAACAGCAGCGGGACCAGCGATCTGGTGAGTGAAAGCAGCACGGAGATCGAGTACAACGGCGCCGTGATCGTAGACCCGCCGCGCTCTGGCGGTGGGGGCAGTACCGGCGGGGGTGGGGGCGGCGGGGGCGGTTCGTCCACATCCTACGCCTGGCTGGAATGCGGCAACCCGCAGGTCTTGAGCGGAACGGCGTTCAACTTAACCTTTGACGCAGGCCCCGGCGCGGACGGCACGTACTCCTGGACGACCATCACCCTTAAAGGTGGCGGCCTTGGCGCAACCTCCGGCACGTTCACCGTGTCAGGGGGTCAAGGGTCCTTCTCTGTACCAACAGTCTCCGGCTGGCTGGTGAACAGCACGCACCACGTTTTCGTGGAAAATCCGTCGTCCATCACGGTGGGCCAGTCGGTTGTTCTCTACAACTACAACGCCGGTTCTTGGCCTGTGCCAAACCCCAGCGTTCCCCTCACGATCAAAGCCCCGGCAGACGTGGTGCGCGATCCATTGGTGAGCGGCAGCGCTACGACCGGCGCGGTGGCCGTTGGTGGCGTCTATCCGGGCGGCATTCGAGACGACAACGGCGCTACTGTGTACGTCAACGTGATTCCAAGCAGCCTTGCAGGCTTTGGGAACGTGTACGACCCTCCGGCATCTGGCGGAGCCGTGTGGTCTTCCGGTGACCTGACGGCAGGCCAAAAATCGCTGATGAGCCGTGACGGCGTGCTCAAGACCTATTTCCTCGCAGGGGCATAACACATGGCAACCGGATACGCATACCTCGAACCCCAGCGCCGCCGCGCATCGCGCAAGGTCACAGCAGGCTCTTCGCACACGAAGACAACCTACAAGACCGAGAAGACACAGGAAACCTTGGTCAACGAACTCACTGACGACGGCACGGGTGGCCTCGGTGATTTCGGCACGGTCAACTACGGCACGGGCGCGCTGAATGTGCGCCTGGTCGAGCTTGACCTGACGACGGAAGGATACAAAAGCGATCACGAAGATGCCGAATCCTTCGAGAGCTATCTGGAGCCTTCCACCGGAGGTGACAGCGCGCAGAAAGGCGGGGAGTACGGCGACACATCCGTGGGTGAAGAGCTGTTGGCCGCTTCGACGCTGACGGTGACGTACGCGACAGACTTCGCCAGCACGGTCACTACGGAGTACAGCTTCAAGCCCCCGACCATCACGATTGACCTGTGCCCATACACCAGCGACTACGTGGTGCCAAACAGCGTGCAGTTCACCTGGATGGGTCACACCTATGCGGACTACGACGGCGACCTGATTCGGGATCGCACGACCCCGGGCACCGGTTTTTTCGCAGGCCGAGTCAACTACGCGGGCGGCATCGCCGAGATCACAGACTACGTGGTGGACCCCCTCTACGACGCCGAAGACCTGACCATCACAAGCCTCTGGACTGTGCGTCAGAAGTGGACGACTGCCAGCATTTTCATGCGCACCCAGATCGCCCCCCTGAAGCCCGCCGGGTTCGTGATGAACCTGTCGGACACGGAGGGTAACGCGATCACCGCCAGCGCGGGCATCGACGGCGTGATCGCGGGGACACACCTGCGCGGCAAGGTGGACTTCGAGACGGGCGTGGTCGAGTTGCAGTTCGGCGACTACGTTCTCGACACCTCGCTGACCGTCGAGCAGAAGCTGGAGTGGTGGTACGACGCGGACGACGTGGGCGCAGTTGAGGCGCTGAAAATCTGGCGCCCATGGCCTGTGGACCCAACCACACTGCGCTACAACAGCGTGGCTTACTTCTACCTCCCGCTGGACGCCGACGTGTTGGGCCTGGACCCCGTGCGGCTGCCACAAGATGGTCGCGTTCCCATTTTCCGCCCCGGTGGCTTCGCCGTGGTCGGCCATACGGCGGTAACCAGTCCGGCCACTGTGTCGAACGGGCAAACCATCGACCTGGCCCGCACGCGCCTGTCTCGCGTTCGGGTGATCGGCGATGACGGTGACACGATCAACACTGGCTACACGGCCAACCTGGAAGCAGGAACGGTGACGATTGTGGACACCACCGGTTGGAGCCAACCCATCACCATCGAGCACCGCATCGAGGACTTGGCCCAGGTCAGCGATGTGCAGATCACAGGCCAGATTGGCTTAACACGTCAGCTCACACACGACTTTCCGGTGCCAGGTAGCTACGTCTCGGGCGCCCTGATCGCGGGAGACCTGCGTAGCCGCATGTCCTTGATGTTCGACCAAGGCTCCTGGGATGGCACCACATGGTCGGATGTGGTGGACGGCTCTCCTGCCACGGGGACCTACAACAACACGCTGGCCCCCGTAGAGGTGAACAACCTTGGTGCCGTGACGGAGCGATGGGCTTTCCGTTTCACCAGCACCACGGCATTCCAGATCATTGGCGAACATGTCGGTGTGATCGGGACCGGGACCATCAATGCTGACTGCTCGCCGAACAATCCGGCCACTGGTACGCCGTACTTCACCATTCTGGAAACCGGTTGGGGTTCCGGCTGGTCGGTGGGAAATATCGTACGCATGAACACTGTCGGTGCGCAGTTCCCCGTGTGGGTGGCGCGCACGGTGCAGCAGGGCCCAGAAGCCGGCCTGGACTATTCGTTCTCTCTGATCACACGCGGTGGCGTGGATCGCCCGTAAGGATTTCCGATGACCTCTCCGGTTGACACGTCCGTCAAACTCTTCCGCAGCACCATGCCGGGTGCACCAGCGTTGCGCGGCCAAGTTGGCAGTCTGATCTCTTTGCTGGACGCCTGTTTGGTAAACGGTTGGGGCAGTCAGACCGCCTCGTCGGTGATCATCACGGGTGGTGTAGCCACGGCCACATTTCCAGCCGATCACGCAGCCGCCGTCGAGTCGGTGGTGCTGGTCGCAGGGGCGACACCTGCTGGGTTGAATGGCGAACAGAAGGTGACCGCGGTGGCACCGAACGTCATCCGGTGGGCAACTGCTGAAGCTGACGGCACAGCCACCGGCACAATCACGGTGAAGATGGCTGCGGCTGGCTGGACGAAGGTTTACACCGGCACCAACTTGGCAGTCTACAAGTCGGCCGACCCGCAGGCCCACGGGCAGTTTCTGCGCGTCAACGACACCGGCACGACGGCGGCGCGGGTGGTCGGGTACGAGAATATGACTGCGGTGTCTACCGGCACAGGTCTTTTTCCTACGAGCGCGCAGCTCAGTGGCGGTTTCTATTGGGGTAAGTCTCACACGGCTGGTTCCGCGGACGTGGCGTGGGCGATTGCGGCCGACAGCCGTGCCTTCTACTTCAACGCTGCGGCGTATGTGACGACCGGAGGGCCAACAGCCAACGGTGGTGCGGCTTACTTTTTTGGCGACCTCGTGCCGCATAGTCGGTCCGGGGACGCCTACGCAACCATGCTGACCGGCGCGCCAGGTTCGGTGTGGGAAAGCTACGGTGGTCAGTACATCCTGTCTTCGGACGTAGCAACGCGCGCGATACCTCGCAAGGTAGACGGGACGGGGACCGCGATACAACCAGAAGTCTCGCCGTACACCGCGTACAACCTTAGTTTCTTGCCCAACACCGTGAATGGACGTGTCCCGTTCACGCCGATCATGGTGCGGGACTCGCAATCGCAAACAGGCATTCGTGCGGACATACCGGGGGGCAGGTTGTCACTGCACTTCGGCGCCGAAACTGTACTCTCCGAGCATCAAATCTTCTACGACACAGATGGTCGTGCTCGCGTGAACATGCTCGCGCCGAACAACATGACCAGTGCGTCGGGTTTCAACTCCCTCGCGGTTGATGTGACCGGCCCCTGGAGGTAACGCCGTGGCCGCACACAAATATTGGCGTGCCAAGCTGATGACGGCCCCCACGCTGTCCACGCTTGAGCTGTCTGAGTTTCACCTGTTCGACGGCGCCACGCGCGTCGATGCGGCGGCCACGCTGACGGCGAGTGCGGCCCCCACGGGTCCGCTGACCAACCTGTCTGACAACAACACGGCCACAGGCTGCTACTGGAGCACCGGAGGTGATGCGGTGGTGCTGACATGGACGTTTCCAACGGCCGTACAGGTTACAGGCATTGAGCTGGGCGCGCGCACCACAGCCTCTCGATTCCCCACCGCTCTGGTCTTGCAGGGGGGAGATGCCGTAACAGGAACGGGTCCTAGCCCAGAGTACACCACACTGATGGGGTTTGGTGTGAAGGCATTCGCCTCTGCCGCCAAGACGGGGGTCATGCTGCAAGCTGTGCAGCCCACGGACGGTGGGGTGATCTACAGCGCGTTTGACTTTCAGACACCCAGCGGCATCGGCCGCGTACCCTACGACGTGAAGCGAGAGATTCTGCCCGCCACCACGCCGAAGACGTACACCCCGCAGTTTGCCAAGGTGCGCCTGGTGCGTGACATTGACGGCAAGGTGATCCGCGAAGAGTGGTCGGACCCGACCACGGGGGAAGGCGCGTTCGAGGGTGTGGACGAAAACTACACGTACAGCGTAATCGCCATCTACCCGAGCGCCGATTTCCGCGCCGTCATCGCCGACCGCATCGAGCCCGAGGGCTACCCAGGATGACCACGCTGGCACTCTCGGCTGCTGCGCGCGCGGCTGCGCTCGTGTCAGCTCGACCTGCTGTGCTGCAGGCTCTGATCGACCTGGCCGACGCAGGCTCTGGTCCCGCGCAACTGGAAATCTACGGCACGACGCGCCCGGCCACCTCTGGTGACGTTCCGGGGGGCGCCGCCCTGGCAACCTTGGTGCTCACGAAGCCGTGCGGCACGGTCGAACTGACAGGGATTCTGCTCACGCAGGAGTCTGTGATCGGCGACCTGATCGCAGTCAACGGGGCAGCGGTGTGGGGCCGGCTGGCAACCAGTGAAGGTGACCCCATCGCCGATGGCGACGTGACCGACATGGCGGGCGACGGGCCGTTCAAACTGGACGGCGCTGACGGCGTGAATCTCTACGCAGGAGGCCGGGCGATACTGGGCGCAACGGCGCTCTCATGAGCACGAGCCTGATCTTCTCGGCCGCCCCAACCACTGGGCTGCCGGTACACCTGGTGTTCGGTGATGAGCCGACAGCCGACATCCCGAGCGTTGCCGTTTACGTCGAGGGGGTCTTCGACCTGGTAGCGGATGACGTTTTCGACCTGACAGGCGCGGTTGCGTTTGAATACGTGAGCGGGGCCGAGCGCCCCGACGTGGGCGAAGTGCGCTCTGTCTACCAAGGGGCCGCTGCGTCCCAGGAGCCGATGCGCGGTGTGTGGCAAGACAGCACGCCTCTCGTTCCCCACTGGCAGAGCCGTTGGCAAGACGCAGACCCCGTTGAGTCGCCCACCGACCTGCGATGGCAGGACCAAGAGCGCCTGCGCAGCGACAGCACGTCGCATTACCAGGAGGCGGCGCCCCTGCAGACGACACTGGGTTCCGAATTTCAGGACCAAATTCGACTGCGCAACGACGCCTGGGCTCGATTCCAAGAAGCGCTGGGCATACAAAGTGCGCGCACGACCAAGTTTCAGGACACCCTAAACGACCGGCGAAATTCAACCGCAGGGCGTTTTCAGGAAGCCGTCGGATACTGGAATTCAATTCTGGAAGGCTACCAAGATGCGCTGCCGTTCGGTGCACTGCTCGCCGGCCGATACCAAGAGGCCATGCCACCACCGGCGGGTATCTGGGTTCGGCCACCCGTGCCCGGACCGGACCCGTGCTACCTGCCTTCGTTGCCGGTACACCTGGTGTTCTCCGAGGCGCACGTCGATGCCGCGCACCTCGTTTTCATTTGCGAGCGGCACGGTGGGCCAACACCGGGCGGCACGGTCGTTGTCCCGATCAAAGAGGTCTACCTGGTGATCAACAGTGCAGTTCTGATTCGAGTTGAGGGTGCGGTGCCGATCCCCACGCTGTCCATGTCCATGTCGCTGGACGTGGACTCGTGGACGTGGAGCTTCAGCGCCTCCGTACCAGGCTACGCGCTGGCCGACATTGAGCCCGAGGACGGCGTGCCCGTGGACGTGCAGGCGACGATCAACGGCACGCCCTACCGCTTCATCGTGGAGTCTATCTCCCGCGAGCGCACGTTCGGCCGGAGCGACCTGCGCATAGGTGGCCGTGGCCGCGCGGCGGTGCTCGACGCCCCGTACGCGCCGATCATGAGCTTCGGCAACGAGTTTGGCCGCACGGCTGAACAGCTCATGAACGACATCCTGACCGACAACGGCGTGCCGCTGGGCTGGGACGTGGAGTGGAACCCGGACGACTGGAACGTGCCTGCGGGCGTGTTCAGCCACCAGGGCAGCTACATCACCGCGCTGAACCAGGTGGCCGGGTCGATCTCGGCGTACCTGCAGCCCCACAACACCGACGAGGTGCTGCGGGTCCTGTCGCGCTACCCCGTGGCGCCGTGGGACTGGGCGGGCGTCACACCCGACTTCGAGCTGCCATCGGCGGTGATGAGCCGCGAGAGCATCGAGTGGCGCGACAAGGCCCGCTACAACCGGGTGTACGTCATGGGCCAGCAGGTTGGGGTCAACGGCCGCGTGACGCGAGAAGGCACCGCTGGCGACTACCTGGCGCCCACCATCATCGACCCGCTGATCACCGAGGCGGTGGCCGCGCGCCAGCGGGGTATCGCCGTGCTGTCCGACACAGGCCGCATCGCCACAGTGGGCCTGCGCCTGCCGGTGCTCGCTGAGACCGGGATCATCGCCCCGGGCAGCTTCGTGCGCTACTTGGATGGGGGCATCGAGCGCATCGGTCTCACGCGCAGCGTGCAGGTCGAAGTTGGGCTGCCGTCTATCTGGCAAACCTTGGGGGTGGAAACACATGTCGAACCTGTTTAGCCGGTTCCAGAAGCTGATCCCCACCTACCCGTTGCGCGTGGGTGAGGTGATCGCCTATGCCGACGGCGTTGCCACCATCCAGGAGCAGGGTGGTATGGCTACTGCACGCGGGGAGGCCACCGTGGGTGACCGCGTGTTCTTCCGCAACGGCGCAATCGAAGGCCCCGCGCCGGACCTGACCATTGAGATTATCGAGGTATGACCATGACCTTCACGGTTGAACAACTCGCGGCGGCCACCAGCGCGCCGTACGGAAACGCGCAGACCTACCACCAGCCCCTGCTGGATGCCATGGGTCGATTCGACATCTGCTCTCTGCAGCGCCAGGCGGCGTTCCTCGCCACCGTGGCGGTGGAGTCGGCGCACCTGTCGGCGGTGGAAGAGGGCCTGTACTACAAGGACGCCTCACGGTTGGCGCGCATCTACCCCCGCGCGTTCAAGAGCATGGCTGACGCCGAGCCATACGCACGCAACCCCAAGGGCCTGAGCGAACTGCTCTACAAAGGCATGCATGGCAGAGGTTTGGTGCAGCTAACTTGGCGCAAAAACTACGAACGCGCCGGCGAGTCGCTGGGGTACGACTACGTGGGCAACCCCGCGCTGGTCACCACGCCAAAGCACGCCGCGCTGACGGCAGCCTGGTACTGGCACGACGCCAAGTGCAACGACCCGGCCGACAAGGGCGACATGACCGAGGTGACGCGGCGGGTGAACGGGCCAGCGCTCATGCACCTGGCCGAGCGCAAGGCGCAGTACGAGACTGCGCTGAAAGCACTGACATGATCGGGCTGCTCAAATTCTGGCGCGAGGCGCTGATCGTGGTGCTCCTGCTGGCGCTGGCCGGGCAGCAGGTGAGGGTGGCCGGCGAGAAGTCGGCGCATCAGAAGACGAAGGCCGACAACGCCGAGGTGCTGCGCGTGTTGGCCGACAAGACACTGAAGGCGTACCAGGCGGTGGTCGCCGAGGACGATGCGCGCAAGGCGGCCGTGGCCGCTCTGGACGAGAAACACACGAAGGAACTGAACCATGAAAAGCGCAAGCTGGAAACTCTGCAGTCTGATGTGCGCGCTGGCCGTGTCGGGCTGCGGATCAATGCCAAGTGCCCCGCCCCAACCGGAACTGGTGTGCCCCAAGCCCCCGGCGCCACCAGCGTGGTTGATGCAGGCGGCCCCCGACTTACTGACGCCGCTGAACGGGATTATTTCAGTCTCCGAGCCGGGATTGAAACTGCCCGCCAGCAAATAGCGGGGCTGCAGGATTACGTCAGGGGTGTTTGCCTGAAGTGATCAGGTTCAGGTCGTCCCTGCGCCACCCACTCTGCGTATAGTGCACGAAGTTTGGGGTGGCGCAGTGCCCTTCTCCAGAACGATCTCTAGGCGAGGACGAACACCTTGTCACCGCGAATCTCAACCACAGGGTGTGGGTACTGCTTGCGAAAAGCCACACGACGTTGATGCGAGTTCATACCTTCCTCCGACGCTTCGGCAGCGGGCACCACGCCTGCCAGAACGGATCACCGTGGTAGTCGCCGTATACCGCCACGCCGCCCGCGCCGAGCAGTTGGACCTTGGCGCCGCGAGGGCACGTGGTCATGTCCTCGTTCCAGAACACGTCGGTGGCGACGGCCACGGTCTGGTCGGCGTTGAGCTTGTGGGCCGGTTGTTCTGCTGTTTCGGTCATAGCGTGTTGCTTTCGTGCAGTTCTCGTTTTGCCGCGAGGTAGGCGGCCGATGCGGCTTCAGGTGTTGGGAAGCACCCCAGATACTTTCGGGCGCCTCTGGCTGCGATGCGCGCCATGTAGGGGTTGGGCAAACCCGGACGAGGCATCTTGAACACACCTATCGGTAAGTCTTCCTTCTTCCCGCGCATGAGCGCCCTGCGATTTTCAGCGTTGCCCATCGGGCAAACGACACGAAGGTTGTCCAATCGGTTGTCATATTTGTCGCCGTTCCGGTGGTCGATAATCCCGTTGGGCCAGTGACCATGTGTGTAGAACCATGCGACACGATGACTCCAGTATGTTTTGCCGTCGATGCGGATGTTGGAGTAACGCAGTGTTGAGCACCCTGCAGGGCGACCGGCATGCTGCGTGTTCCAACTGCGCCATCGTCTTTCATCGCCGTCGAAATCTTCGAGGCCACGGGGGTGCCACGTGAACACGCCATTATCCGGGTCGTAGTGCAACACCTGTCTCAACCGCGCCAGTGAAATCCGTTTCATGGATTAACCTCGTAAATCAGTAGGTTATAGTTGCGCGCAAGAGACACAAGATGGTCGTTTCCCCCTGCACACACCAATGCGTCTGAGTGGAAAACAAGTGTGTAGTTCCGCGCCCGCTCCCGGGTTTCCACCGGCTGCATCGGGCAGATCGGGTAGACATCGACGGGCAGGCGGCTGCCGCGCGGCGGGTGGGACAGGCCGTTCGTCACGAAGCTGGTCGGGGTGATCCCGGCCATCAGTTCGGCATCGGCCAGGTGGTCGGCGGTTACGGGGCCGTGGAGGATCACTCGCATACGCGATACCTCACGATGTCGCCAGGGCGGCCGGTGTGACCCCAGTCAAAAGTTTGACCCTCACCGCGCGTCTGTCTACCCGAACGGGGCTGGAGGGCAACGACGACACCGGAAGCTACGGGACACGCACCGCCGGCCCAGTCGATCCACTCCGGCACACGCCCCACACCCTGCACCCCCTGGATCAGCCGCAGCACGCCGTCGATGTCGGGACCGCGCGCGGTGTACTCGGCGGTGCCCACTTGGAATTGGACTTCGTAGGTCATGGCTTGACCACCTTGTAGGCGACGATGTTCCGGTTGCGCAACTCGCCTGCGGTCCAGTCGGATTCCGGGGTCGTGTACGCTTTGTTGTCCCGTTCGGACCGGAACAACCAGCCCGCCATTGGTGTGTTAGGTGGCAGCTCGCGCGGGTGGCCTTCCACCCAGTCGCCTGAATCGTCGGGATACCAGGGGGTGGTGTCGGCCTTCGGCTCCATCATGAGGGCCGCCCACTTGACGAAGAACTCGCCAATCACCTTGATCTTGTCGTCGCCGCACTGCGCGCCGAAGAACTCTTGGTTCTGCTGTACCAGGCCCATCGCGGCGTTGAGGTCGCTGGTCGCTTGGAGCCAGAGGTTTTCGTAGATGGGCGGCTCGGGGTCTTTGCGCAAACCCATGTCCTGCGCAAATTTTTCGTTCTGCTCTGCGAACCCAGCCAAATCGCCCTCCGGCGCTTGCCCAGTAAGCGCTCGCAGCTCTTCTTTCAGGAGCGCGTCGAGGTGGACCTGCAGCGCGGTGCGGGTGGACTCGGGGAGCCCCGGGCCCATTACGGGCGGGCGAAGCTGGTTGGTGGTGCATTCGATGGCGGTACGGATGCGCGCGGTCAGTTGGTCGAGGTTCACATGGTGCTTTCTCCGACTCTTCGCCGGGGTTTGGTGTTTTGTTCGGAACGAGCCCACCTGTTGAACCCATCCATGTCGATCAGCAAGCGCCCATCCGGCGCCCGCACGTACTCGCGGCCCTCGACCCACACGCCGTCTTCGATCTTGCGGGCCAAGGCCTTCTCAGAATAGCCAGTCTCCTGGCAGAACAGGGGGATGCGTTTTAGCATGGTGCCCCCTTGACGTGCGGAACGCCGCGTGCTGTGGTCAGCGAGGCGATCAGCGCGTCGAACGACGCACCAGCAGGCGCTGGGTTGATCTCCAGCAGTTCCGTCGCCATGTCCTGCTGGGCCGCCTTCCACACCTTGCGCGCCACTTCCTTCGCTGCCGGGTTCAGCGCCACGCGCGCCGGGTTGCTGGTCCACCAGGATTCGAATCGTTTGTCGTTCATGGCATTGCCTTTCCAATTTCGGCGGCGGCGTGGGTTATGGCCCAGCGAGTGGCGGCGTGGGGGTCTGGAGTTATGTCGTACTCACGGTAACCAAAGTCGCCCTTGATACCGATACCCACCGCGTTGTCAAAGACCGTCACCGACATGCGCAACTTCACCGCCAGAAGCAGGGCATCGCCATCGTTGACGAGGGGGTTCCAGTAGCTCGTGATCGCACCCCGGCGAGAACCCAGTTCTAAGCACACACCGACTTCTTTATCCACCACGGTGTAGTTACAGAAATTCGGGTTCCGCAGGTTGTGCATGGCCTTCGCAGCCAGCTCCAACATTTCGTCTTCGCTCATCGCACACCTCCCCGCAACCGCGACTCGCGCACCCACCCGTCACGGCAGGCTGTGTCGCACCACCGCTGGTCGTCGGCAACGATCTCGTCGCAGTACAGGCACCGACCGGTGGCCGTGGGGCCAGTCGGCTTGCGGCTGGCTGCGAGCAGGTAAGGGGCCTCGCGCTCGGCGCGGTCTTGGCTCAGGTCGGCGTCATCCACGCTTCACCCCCTTCTTGACAGCCGCCTTGCGTGCTTCCTTGAAGAAAGCGAGGTCTGGCGACTTGTTCTGCAGCTTGGCGTTCAGCAGGCCCAGGCGGATGACACCTTGGATATTGGCCGCCGTGTTGTTGAGTTCGTGGGCCACTGCTGGCTCCACTTTGCCTGCGCGGATGTCTTTGTAGAGACCCGTCAATTCATTGGTGAGTGCTTCGAGGTTCATGGTGCGACTTTCTGTTTTCTGAGTTCACGTTTGATCAGCATCTGGGTGCGGAAGATCGGGAGCACTTCGTCGGGCACGTCCTTGCTGGTCAGACCGACAGACCCGTATCCGTGCGCCACGATGCCCCGAACACTGGCATCGTTGAGGTCCTGCCAGCGCTGGGCTTGGTTTGCCAGTCGGCGCTCGCGGTGGCGTTCATAGTCTGCGCGCCGGAGTTCCGCTACACGCTCGGGGTTGGCCTCCCTCCATCTGCGGACGCATTCGCGTTCCTTTTCTGGGTTGGCCTCGCGCCACGCTTTGTTGCGAGCAAGAATTTCCTCTTTCTTGCGCCGGTAGTAGTCCTTCTTTTGCACGCTGACCTTGTGCTTTTTCCAGGTGAGTAGATGCGCGTCGTGTAGCACCGTCGGGTATCCGGTCATCCACGCTGGCGGCGTGTAGTACTCCGGCGCGAGCATCGAAGCGTCAAACTTGCGTCTTGGCATGTTGGCGCTCCAAAATCGCCGCATCAATCGCCTCGCGAACCGTGGGCTTCTGCGCGCCGACCTGACGCACAGGCGTGCCCTCCAGCACGGCGAACTGCCCGTCGATGCACATGACCTTCCACTGGTAGGTCTGCAGCGCGTCGAGGCGCAGCTTGTTCAGGTTGGCTTTGTAGAGGTGGGCGACGAAGCCCAGGCCCAGCAGCGCGAAGCCGATGAGGCCAAACCATTCGATTGGTGTCATTGGTGTTTCTCCAGGCGCTGGCGCACCATCTTGAAAGCGGTAACGAGGATGAAGAACGCTGCTCCGGCACCGAGGGCAAGCAGCGTCATGCCGATTGCAAAAATCCATTCGAGTGGGGTCATGTGCTCTCTCCTTTGTTGACGACCAGCAGTGCGGCGATGCACACACCGATGAAGACGCCTGCGAACAGGCCGACTGCGAGGCCGATGGTGAAGTCATCCATGGGTGGACTCCTTGTGGAATCGGATGTCAAAGTCCGCAAGGGCGTCGTCTGCGTGTTTGGAGCTGCCGAATTTCAGTTGAACGCCGATCCAAAGTTCCTTGCGATAGTCGCGCTGGGGGATCACTTCGAGCGGTTCGAGCATCTGAATCTGGCCGGGCTTGAACATCTCGGCGAGGTAGGCTTCGATGGCCGGTGCTACGCCGTCATGTGCACTACCCGGGGCGTCATAGAAAGCCATCATCGCCTTCCGTAAGCACTCACGGTTGAGTTCCATCACACACCTCCTTCCGTCTTGCCCGCGCCGTACTCCAGTTCGAGCAGGAGCTGGCAGTAGTGAATGACCTTGCGCACGTCGTCGGCGCCGTGCTTCTGGCGGTGGCGCGTGATGTACTTGACCACGTTACCTTCGGCGAAGCCGAGCTTGTTGGCGTGGATGTACTCGATGGGTTGGATGGCGCAGTCTTTGTAGTGGGTGCCGCCGACCTGCACGTCGAGCGCGTTGGGCACCATACCGATGGGCAATTCAGCCTTCGGCTGCTCCGTCCACGCTTGGCCGTCGAACGTCCAGCCGAGGGCGCTCAGGGTTTCTTCGGCGAGGGTGGCGCTGTCGGAGGGCTGCGGGGCTGCGGCTTTCTCGGCCACTTTGTAGGCGGCGATGTCTGCGTTACCGCAGTGGTTCCACATATATCTGTCGGCAGGACCGTGCTTGGTCGAGCGGCCGATCCTAACTTCGACCACCTTCCCGCGCGTTTCCGCCGGCTGCTCACCGCCGCGCCAGATCGTGAAGCCGTTCTCGTCCTTGACGAGTTCGATCAGGTCGCTGTTGCTCTCTCCGTCATAAAACTCAGCGCCAGTGTCGGACACCGAGTCGCCGTTTTCGAGGTCCCACGGCCAATCGTCGTGCCCGTCGTTGCTGACGACTTTGCGCTCTTTACCATCTCGGCAGCGCCACACCTGCCCCACCTTGATCTCAATGCCATTTACTCCGACCATGATTGCCTTTCGGTTGTTGATGGTAGGAAGTTTAGCAAACGCGCAAAAACTGCGCAAGGGGGTTGTGAGGGGTTTTAGCGGGAAATTTTCATGGCTTCCATGAGAGCGTCTTGGATGGAGGCTTTTGTGCGCAGGCGCTTCACGACAACCTCTTCCAGCGTTCCGGCCGCAATGAGCCGATGGACGTACACCGGGCGGTTGTACCCGCTCTGCGCCTGGCGGGTGGGGCCCAGGCGCTCGACCATCTGCGCGCTGGCCTCAAGACTCCAGTTGCTGGAGAAGAAACACAGAATGTTGCTTCCGTGCTGGAGACTCAACCCGTGGCCGGCGCTTTGTGGGTGGGCCACGAGCATTTGAATCTCACCCGCGTTCCAGCGGTCGATGATCTTCGGGTCGGCGCCGAGGTGCACAGCCTTGGGGAACGCCTTCAAGATGCGCGCCAGGTCGCTCTTGAAGTGGTACGCACAGAGCACTGGCATGCCTGCTGCCTCTTCGACCACGCTCTGCAGCGCCTCGATCTTGGCGTCGTGCACCAGCGACCATGCGCCGTCAGCGTCGGTGTAGAGCGCGCCAGAAGCGATTTGTAAAACCTTCTGCGAGAGGGCTGCCGCGCTGAAGGCTTCGATGGGCTTGCCTTCCAGCTCCACGAACATTTCTTGCTCCATTTTTTTATAGAGCTTCATGGCGGCCGATGGCATCTCAACCTTGATGTCGTTCTCGATGAGTTCGGGTAAGTCAAAGTAGTCGCGCGCCTCCAGCGCGATGGTGATGTCTTTGATGGCTGCGCGAATTTGTTCGTCCGCAAAAGGTAGCGGTTCAATCTGTTGCTTCTGCGGGTCGCTTCCCGGGCGGGCGCGGAACCAGCGGTGGCTGAAGGCAGTGAAACTGGTTCCGAGGCGTCGGCCGGAATCCAAGAAAAAATACTGCGCCCACAAATCTTCCAGGCCATTCGGAGCGGGCGTGCCAGACAGGCAGATGAACCGAGTGGCGCGGGTCAACGCGACGCGGGCCAGGGCTTTGGCGCGCTTGCCCCCTTGGCCGGTGAGAAACTTCTTGCCGGACTTGCTCGTCTGGATGCTGACGCGCAGGCTCTTGAGTTTCGTGCTTTCGTCACAGACGATGCAATCGAACGACCAGTTGGCGCCGTGGTACTCCACCAGCCATTCCAGCACGTCGTAATTTGCCGTAACGATCACCGCGTCGGAGCCAATGGCGGCGCGGCGCGTATCGGCATCGCCGACGGCCACGGCGATCTTCATGTGCCCGAAGCTGGCTTTGAACTTCTCGATCTCACCGGGCCACGTGCTGACGGCCACGCGCTTGGGGCCGAGCACGAGCACGCGCTTGACCTCACCGAGCAGCAACAGCATGGACAGGGCCTCCAGGGTGGCCGGCCCTTTGCCGGTTCCCATGGACGCCGCCACGAAGCAGCGGGGGTGGTTCAGGATATGATTGGTGATGGCGGGCTGATAAACCCGAGGGGCGTAGCGGGTCACAGGAAAGGCGTGAGGTCAGGCTTGATGTACGACTGTGGCTTGGCAATCTTGCCGTTGGCATCGAACACCGGCTTGCCGTCAACGAATTTCGAATAGTTGCTCCGTGTGACCTCGGCCAGCGCGCCCTCGATGTCCAGCCCGAACATGTGGGCCACGCCGACGGCGGTGACGATCTGGTCGCAGATGGCGTCAAGCAGTTCGGTGCGGTCTGGTTGCATCACGCCCGGGAACTCGCTCTTCATGTAATTGGCCCACAGTTCGACGTTCGCCGAGGTGTTTTGGAAGCCCAATGCCGTCAGCATCTCGGCGAACTCTTCCGCGTGGCAACCGAGCTGTACGGCGCGGTTTTTGTCGGTGGGCTCCGGTACGGCAAGTTGGAACCACTGTTTGATGCGGGGAATTGTCATTTCGGTCTTTCAGTTGGTTGAGGAAACAGTGCTGCCCGCCAGGCGCTGCACCATGTCCAGATGCTGGGCCTTGCTGCGGTAGGTTCGCGCCCGTTCGGCGTCCGTCTTACGTTGCCGCTTGGCGTCGCGCCCTGGGCCGATCTTGTAAATCTTGATGGAGTCCCGGCCGCGTCCGTCTTTGTCCCATGCGCAGATGTGCGCGGCCTTGGCGGCGTGGAGTTCGCGGGTGTACTGCAGGACGGTGACGTAGTGTAGGCCCGTCAACTCGGCCAGGGTGCGGCAGTCGTGAACGCCCTCCAGCATGTGCAGGATCAACTGCGCGTAGGTCAGGGCTCCCACTTTCACTTGCTTCATTGCTTGCTTTCAGAGTTGATCTTCTTCACCGCCTGCGCCACCACCCAGCGAGTGCTGCCCATGCTGATGACGATCTCCGCCTGGGTGAGCCCCTGCTTGCGCAGGGCGGCCACGCGGGCGAGGTTGATGGGTTTCGTCTTGGGGCCGCTACCAGGGCGCGTACCGCCGTGGGTGTTCTTCATACCGGCACCTTTCCTGTTGCGTGCAGCACGGCAGTCCACACACCCTTGTCCGTGGGCGCCTGACCCCATTCCTCGGCGTAGCGGTTGTCGATGAGGTTCTTGGCGATGGAGCGGGCCTGCGCCTCTTTGACCCCCAGCCGCTCGGCCAGTTCGGCGCGGGTGGCGGGCAGGTGGGCCAGCGCTTTGTTGATGGTTTCGTTTCTCATGGTGCTTGGTCGATCACGTCTACGGCGAAGCCCATGGCACGCAGGCGGTCGTGCTCGCGCACTTGGCCGGGCCGGGGCTTCTTGTTGGGCGCCTTGTACTCCGCAAAGCGGAAGTAGCGGGCGACGATCTCCTGGTGCTCCGGTGGCACCGGGAACAGCTTGATGCGGTCGGGCACGTTGGCGCGGCCGGGCGACACGAACTTGAGGCTCAGGCCGCCGAGGGCGGTGGTGGCCTCTTTGTCGGCGCGCTCGATGGTGGACTCGCGGGTCATGCAGGGGCTTTCTTGTTGAGGTTGGCGATTTTGAACAGGTGCTCGACCTGGAACTGCGCGTCGGCCAGCGCGTTGTGCGCGCCGGTGCCCTTGTCGGCGGGGTTGTACTCGATGGCCGAGTACATGTTGCGCACGGTCCGAAAATCTCTTTCATTTGTCCAGTACCAAGGCGTCTTGATGTCGGCGCGCTTGTAGGCCCCGCCGACGATGGTCAGATCGAACGCATTCGAGTTGCCCCATGGGCGCACGTCCTCGTGGCGGCAGGTCTCTTTGATCCAGTCGCTGAAGTCCTGCAGCACCTTGCGGATGTCCTGCCCGTTGAAGCGCACGCCGTGGCGAGCCTCATCGCTCTGCCCCAGCCACCACAGGAACGCGGACGGGTCGATGGTGCCACCATCGCGCACGCTGGTCGCCAGGTGCACGGTGCGCAGGAACGTGGGGCCCAGGGTCTGCGTCTTCATATCGAAGAACACTGCGCCGATGGACATCAGCGCTCCGGTGGGCGGGAGGCCCGCAGTCTCTGTATCAATCATGAGATCGAAAAATTGGGTGGTCATATCAGCCCTTGTAGTAGCGAGTGGTTTCAAACCCGGCGGCCGAGAGCGGCAGGCCCGGGGCCCAGTCGGGGTTCGTGGACAGGATCGCCACGAGGCCGTCTGCGTCGTATTCAGGGGTGTCGGGCACTTCGGTCAAGCCTTCGTCGTGCACGCTGAGGACGGGCAGGTATCCCTTGTCCTCGGCCACTTGCAGCGCTGGCGCCAGGATGTCGCGCGAGGTGGTTTGGCAGACGTTGCCGGTCATCTTGCCTCCATGTGTGAACACCTTCACCCACTGCCGCGTGGTCTTGCCTTCCTCGGCTGCCTCGCCGAAGTAGGCGATGGTTCCGTCGTCCAACAGGTGCGGGTGGAAGTAGGTGATAAGCCGCCCGCTGGGCAGCCGCACGACCATCCAGCGCTGACCCTTGTGGGACACGCAGCGCACCTTGATGTACTTGCCAACAGGAAACACCACGCCCCAGTTCCGGAGGGCGCTCTTGGCCGCGTTCTGCAGGTCGTACCAGAAGGCTTTGGTGGCAGGGTGGCGAGCGCGCCAGGCGAGTTTGCACGCCTCGCTGGCGAGCCATTCGGTTTCGCTGATCTCCAGCGACTCCAATTGCGGGCGGCCCCACTTGTTCAGGTTTTCGTGAGCTTTGGCGATCAGCGCGGGGGACACCTGTTCCTGCAGAGTGCCCCAGTAGTCGGCCATGCGGACGTTGTAGGCCGCCGCGAACTTCTGGTAGCCAGACACACCGCCCATGTACCCGCTGGCGAGGTCTGAAACTTTCCCTAGCGAGTCGCGGATGTACTTGGGCACCTCCATGGCCGGCACGCCGGTGATGATGGAGGCGGTAACCTTATATAAATCGGGCCCACGGCCAGCGTCGTACTCCCGGAACGCCTGCAGCTTCCATTCTTCCCCGGCCACCCACGCGAGCATGCGGCCCTCGATGTTGGACAAGTCCGCCACCACCAGCTTCTTGCCGGGAGGGGCGATCACGCAACCGCGCAGGGCCGCCGCACCGAACAACATGAGGTTGTCGAACATCAGGTCGTGTGCCCCGGCCTTCAGGCACTCGATGTACTGCTCGACTGCGGTGGGCTTGGGGAGGCCACGGCTGGGCAGATTCTGGGGTTGGAACATACGACCAGCCCAGCGGCGGGTGCGGCTGGCCCCTGCGAACTGCAGGCCCCCACGGAAGCGTCCGTCGGCCGCCACGGCGGGGTCCAGTGCGGCGTACTTGGCCGTGCTGGTCTTGTTCGACGCCATGGACAGCTCCATCAGCTCGGCAAGACGTGGGTCGATCTTTTCGCGCGCCTTCAGCATCTGGGTGAAGGTGTCCTTGGTCGTGTCCTCCAATTCCACACCGAACTCATTGAGCACGAATGCCTTGAATTGGTCGCGCTGGCTCGGCCGGTCCACCACGCCGCGCGTCAGCTCGCGGAACCGCACGCCGATGCGCTCCTTCTCTACGATGGCCGCCCGTGCACCGGCGCGTGTCAACTCCTGGTCCACCTGGAACCCACGCTCGTTGATCCGTTGGTCGCAGTGCCACTCTGCAATGGCCGAGGCGTCCCAATTCCAGGTGGGCGTGCGGCGCACGCACTCGCGCATGGCGGTGATGTCGTCGGCCGCGTAGACCTTGAAGCGCTCCCACTCGGCGGGGTGTGTGAGCCGCGTGGCGCGCTGCACCTTGCGGTTGGCTGGCTGGGGGCGGGTGAACAACTGGATGAGCTTCTTGCCCTCCTTGTTCTTGGCCTGGTCCTCGGGCACCTTGAGCACCGTGCACAGGTCACCGAGGCTGGCGGGCAGCGCGTGGGACAGCGCCTGAGCCATGCTGCAGCGCCAGCGGGTCAACTCGATGCGGGGGAGGTGGGCCTGCCGTGGGCCGTTGTGGATGGCCTTATCGAACGCAGCGTTGTGCGCGATGACTTCGGGGGCTTCGGCCATCGCATGGCGCAGATCGTCGGGCAGCGGCTCGCAGGTGCAGTCCCAGACCTTGACCGGGCCGTCGTCAATCGCGTAGGAGACCAGCAGGTCCTCGGCGGTTTCCGCGTAGCGGTAGGTGCCGACTTCTTTCAGGTCGATCTCGCACCACGTCTCCCTATCAAGCCACAGTCGCTGCATTCAGTTCTTTCTAAATTTCAAAGTTCAATGACCGTTCCCCAAATTCCCGCTTGTGTCGTTGCCGGCCTCCAGCGGTTTGCGCATGCACTAGGTGTAAAACGTCCACGGGCACCTGGTGTTAGCCATAAGGGGCGAGTTACCGGGTGGTCAGCCCAGCGAAAGGAGGCGGAGGCCCCGTTGTGTATCCCTTTGGAGAAGGGCGGCAAGCGCCCCTCTGCGAAGGGTTTACTTCGGCTCTTGCGCGCTCATCGCGGCCTTGGTGCCCGCGGGCAGCTCGGTCACGGTGATGGTATTGCCGCTGTGCACGTACAGTTCGACGGCCTCGCCGGGTGCAAGCACGTGAGCGGGGTTGCCATTGCTCTCGGCGACTTGGGCTTCGTACGGCCCACCGTCGGTAGGCACTTCGATTTTGATTTTCAGGGTCATTTCAGTCTTTCAGAAAACGGGGCCGAAGCCCCGTGGGTTTAGAACAGGTCGCTGGCGCCTTGACCGGCGGTCTCGACTTCTTCTTCGCCGAAGCCTTCAGCGCTGGTCGGGCCGCTACCGAATGCCTCGCCGTCCTTCACGAACTGGATGGCGATGATGCGGGCGAACACCTGGTTGGGGATGATCTGACCGTCGCTGCCCTTGAAGGACTTGCCGGCCACAAATTCCACCTTGGCGTTCACGTAGCAGCCACGATATGGCACCTTGACCTCGTAGCCGAGCTGGTCGGTCACGTCCATGCCATCCACCAGGCCGCGACCGGCTTCTGTGATCTGCACGAACTTGCCGTTGTGCTTCTTCTGCGTGACCACCTGGGGCTTCTTGTCAGCCTTGTTGCTGGCCGAGATGAAGAACATGTTCTCGTACTCGGGGCGCACGGTGCCGTCGTCGCTCATCTTGTCGTTGCCGTCACGGATCGCACGGCTGTTGGCAGCCATGGAGCGGATCATGTTGGCGGCGTTCGCGGGACCCCAGAGCTTGGTGGCGGCTTCCAGCATTGCTGCCTTGCCGATCTTCAGCGCTTCGCTTTCGGGTTCCATCAGGCCGGTGAACTTGAACTTCGGCGCGCCGCCGTTCATGCCCTCGCCGGGCTTGAAGATGTCGAGCCATGCCGCCCGCAGGCCCTTGAGGATGACGGGTTGGGAAGATGCGAAATTGCTCATGTCTGCGCTTTCAGAGTTTCAGTTTTCAGGAAAAAAGATCGCTGTTGTCAGCGGGCGGTACGTCTCCGAACCCGTCCAGCGCGGTGGCGATGGTCGGTCTCGGGTCAGTTTCTAGGACGATGCTGGGCTTGCCAATGTCCTGTGTGATGAGCGCCTGCAGTCGGTTCCACTGAGTGGGGCCGAGCACAGGCGGTAGTGTGGGTTCACCTTTCTTGGCCTTGGGCGCCTTCACCAACTTCTCGGCGGTGGTGGGCGAGATGAGCGACTGGGTATACATCTGGTCGGTCTTCAGGCGCATCTTCTTCAGCGCGGCCTCGGCCTCGGTCTCGTCAGTCCAGGTGCGTGCACCCTTCTTGCCTTCGACCAGCTTGTAGGCCACGCCGTCGGCGCGAGCCACGCGCTTGCCTGCCTGCAGCGCCTCGTACACGCGCTCGCCCACCGCCTTCAGCCAGGTGGAGACCAGCGGCACGAGGCGGTAGGCTTCGCCCAGCTCGATCTCGGCGGGGGTGCGCACCTTGGGCTCGTCGGTGTCGAAGCCTTCGAGCGCGAGGTTCACCACCATCTCCGTCTGCGCCTTGCAATTGCCGGAGGCGCGGCAGAAGTGGCATGCGTCGGCCGACGGCACGTACTGCGGGTTGGTGCGCGTCTCTTCGGCCTTCTGCCGCAGGAACGCTTCGACCTCACGCAGCTCGTCAATCGAGCAAGAGTAGGTGCTGAGGTGGCCGATGGCAGGCTGCACAATGGTCATCACCACGTCGCGGATGTCGTAGAGCAGGCCAAGTTCCTCAATGGTCCCCAGCGCATAGCCTGCCATCTGCAGGTTGGCGCGCACCACTTCGGGTACGGGCTTGCCGGTGATCATGTCCGTGGTGGCAGGCACGATCACGTCGTAGGCATCCACGCGGCCACGGCCGCCCTTGAGGTCGATGACCTCCACCGTGGTGCCGTAGATCAAGGTCACGTCCGTGCGGCCGGTGGCACCTTCCTCGCCGGTGAACTGACCGATGGGGACGGCGCGCTCCACAAGCATCTCGGCGCCGGTGAGGGCTGCGCGCTCACGCACGTAGTTCACAGCCGTGGTCGAGATGTCGATCAGCTCTTGGTCGATGGTTACGATCTCTTTCGAGAGCGGCCCCGCGCAACCCGGGTTCACCCAGACTTCGCGGCCTTCCAAGAACACCAGATTTCGCCCCAGATAGCTCTGCGGGTCGATGCTCGGGTCCAACAGCATCTCTTCGAGCATCTGGTGGCAGGCGGTCCCCCGGCGCGCGGCCTCGTTGCCCTCGTTCGGGACACCCTCCTGGGCACCCACGGACGCGGTGCAGCTCGTCCATCTTGCGGCGCTCGACGGAGAAAGACGGGCATGGTATGTCATGCGTACTCCCACTTATAGCCTTGATAGACACGACTAGCATCGCGCAACGCTAAATGCATGCGGGTGCGATTGAAGCCTGCGCGCCAAGCTGCCACCACCGTCAAGAAACCAATCTTGTCGCCGGTAACCGCGTGGGTTCCAACGATGGGGTTCTTTTGGCCTGACCGAGTGCCGAGGACAGTACGAGCGTGCTCCAAGTTTTCCAGATGTGTCATCCACTCCAGGTTGCCGAGCGCGTTGTCGTGACGAATTCCGTTCTTGTGATTCACAGTCGCTTCTTGGCTATCGCCAAGAAAAGCGGCAGCAACGAGGCGGTGCACTTTCATGTGCGCAACGGAATCTCCGGCGTAGATCGTAACGAGCCGATAGCCGTCGGCATCGGGGCGGCACCGAAGTATTTTTCCGCACACAGGATACGACCGCCCACTGCCCTTGTTGAACACGACGCGATCCACACTTCGGACACGCCCGAGGCTGCTAACCTCATAAAGTGGGTAGCCCTCAATGGGTTTCCAGATTTCGTCCATCAGTTCACCGCCAAAAAGTAAGTTGCCCCAGCGAGCAGGGCGCCGTGCACCAGCACGCCGAAAATGTCGCCCTTGTCCATGCCGCCGCTCTCGTTTGCAACGATGAGGTCCAACACAACCGCGATGCCCATGTACGCGAAGACGCACCAGAGGAACGCGGTCATGATTTACAGGCCCAAATCAGCGTCCGCAGCCGGTGCCAGCAGGCCCTGCACGTGCGCCAAGATTTCGGCGTTCTTGTTCAGGTCCTTCAGCGCGGGGACGGTCTTGCCCTCGCAGCCGAAGTGCTTGAGCACGCCAAGCACCGCCTCACGACCGCCGCTGGGCGCCGTGGACAGTTCCTTGATGGCGCGGAACACCGTGTCCCAGTCAGCGTCCGAAGTCGCGGCCGAGGCAGTGTCCTGTTGGGCTGTTGCAGAAGGCGCGGAAGTAGCACTGGCTTGGGACGCCGCTGCAGCAGCCGCGTCTTGGGCCTTTTTTGCGAACTCTGCCTTCTTGGCAAGGTACTGGGCCGAGGACTCAATCTTGAAGGACTGATCCTTGGGGTCTGGGTCGCCGGGCTTCTGGGCGTAGGCGGTCTGTGTTTCTTCGCTCACCCAGTAGCGCGTGCCCTCGGGGTCGCCGTCCACAAGGTCGGCCTTGGTGGCAGGCTCGTCGGTCTTCTTGGTGCGGGGCTTCTTGGTCTCTGCGGTAGGCGCTGCAGCAGCGGCTTCAGGGGCGCCGGCCACGGCGGTGATGGTGCCTGCGCTCTGCAGGATGGTGACAAGGGTCTTCAGCGATGTGTCGATGGATTCCAGGCGGTCTTCGATGTTCATGAGTGCTCCAGTTTGAAAATTTAAGTTGCTCGGTGAGCGGACTGAAGTGTATGCGAAATTTCGCGTTTGCGTAATACCCGACAAAAGTTTGTGACCTTTTGCGAAAAAACTTGTCGTTGTTCACACTTGTCGGTAAAGTTCAGTTGTCAGTAACGACAAACCAACGAAAGCACCAGATGACCCGCAAACTCACCGTCAGCACCAAGTGGCTCGAAATGGCCGCCATCAAGCTGGAGATCGACGCGCAGGACTCCCTGCACACCTGGATCGTCCTCGGCCAAACCCACCGCTACTGCGAAGACTTGGGCAAAGCAGCGATGCTCCGCAAGGCCGCCGGCATCAAGAGCATCGCCGAGCGCCGCGAGTTTCTTCGGATCAACGGTGTGACGGCCTGATCGTGAAGATCATCGCCACCACCCACCGCGTGCGCCGGTGGACGCGCAGCGACTGCACCGGTTTTCAGGTGCTTGAGCGCGTCACCCGCGTGCTCGGTATGCCTATCTGGTGCCGCGAAATCGACCGCGAGGACGTGCCGAGCTGGGCCTTCATCCAGCGCGCATGCCTTGGCGAAACCGACTGGGAATCGCGCCTGTTCAAAGACTATGCACACCTGCTCGCCTGATCGTGCCGCCAAAGACAAACCTCTCCGTTCCAACTGAAAGCACCCCATGAAATTCCTAAACCCTTTCCGCAAACCCTCCCCCAAGGAACTGGCCCAGCGCGAGCTGGAAGAAGCCCAGCGCCAACTCCTGGCGGCTCAGTCCAGCGCGGACTACGCCCGCCGCATCGCCGAGTACAACGGCGACCGCATCAAGCGGCTGACGGCGTTCTTGAAGAAGGAGGGTGTGTGATGGAGACGGTAACTCTCTGGCTCCTGATCACCGTTGGCGGGTACTACGGACATGAGGCGACCGTGGTCGAACGATTCCCCACCGTTGAGCAGTGCGAGCATGTGCGCAAATCCATCCCGTTTTCAAATGAATCTCTGCGGAAGGGGACGCGCTGCGTCGAAGCCAAGGTGTTGCGCCCATGACCGCCCGCACCACCACTATCCTGCTGCTCGCCCTGGCACTGGCCGGCTGCTCTGAGGACAAGATCAAAGCCATGGAAGCTATCAACGAGTTCTGCAAGAAGAACAACGGCGAGCTGACCACGGTGTTCGAACACGGAACGTTTGGCAGCAAGCTCACGTTCGGCTGCACTGCGAGGGCCTACCCATGACCGCCCCCCGCCGCAACAACGCCAAGATCACCCTGCGCATGCAGACCGCGCTGAAGGCCAAGGGGCACACCTACGACGACCTGGTGCTGGTCTCCGGCCTGGCAAAAGAGTCGGTGGCCCGCTGGGTCAAGCAGATGCGCGAGCTGGGTGTGGTGCGCATCTGCGCATGGAACGACGACGTGCGGGGTCGCCGCATCGTGCCGGTGTTCCAGTGGGGCACCGAACCCGACCTGCCGCGCCCCGGGCGCCGGTGGACAGCCGCCGAGACGATGGCGCGCATGCGTGCGCGGCGTCGGGCCGAGAGTTCGATGGTCAGCCTGGAGGACACGTTATGACGATGGACGAATTTGATGAAGCCATTCGTGAAGCCAAGGTGGAAAAGCGGTCGGCCAAGCGGGATTTCGGAAAAAGCAGCCCTGAGTTCGCTGAGGCAAAGGAGGCGTTGGCCGCACTCAAGGACGCGCGTGACTTCGAGTTTCTTCACGGGGAAGGCACATGACTATCCCACCCACCAGCACCTACTACGCCAAGGCGTTCTGTGTGAAGTGCCTCACCGACCGCAACCGGACGGGCGGGGTGTGGCGCAACCGGATGTTCTTCTGCGGGGGTTGCAAATGAAAAGCACGACGCACGAACGCTTGGCTGCGTGTCGCCGTGTGACCGAACACCCACCTGCTGCGGTGCGCGCCGTTGTCGCCACCATCGAACGGGTGACAGAGGTCCGCATTCGGTTGTTGACCTGTCTGATGCGCAAAAAACGTTGGGATGGAGACCTCGCGGTCGCGTTTGTTCGGGCAAACGGGGACGTGTGGCGTTGATCCTACGCTGCCCTGAATGTCGAACCCGACGCAAGTCGTTCGACCTGTTCACGAAGCACCTGCGTGAGACCGGGCACCGCGTCTGCAACTGCGGGGGTTACTGGTATCCCCACCGCCCTGGCTCACCGTACTGCGAGCAGAACGCCATGAGCGCTGTCCGCATCGCCGCTCGTCAGGAGGGGATCACCGCCGACGAGTTACTGGAAATTGCGGTCGATTGCGCTTGGGAAAAAGCCGGTCGGCCGTTTACAAAATGGAGAGATTGATCATGACGAATGAAGAACACGACAGACCAGCAGCACCAAAGGGCGGGGCCTATGCGGAGCTGCCTGAGCCCACGCCAGATGAACTGCGAGCCATAGTACGCAAAGCACGCAAAGCACGCGACAGCTCTGGCAGCGCAAGCGACGACTGCGGCTCTGCCGCTTATGTGCTTTACGGGTGGCGCGCGGCAATTCGCGCATACCATGGGCAAGCACCAGCCTCCCGCATCACGGTCGAACAGGTTGAAGACGCCATAGGGCTGCAATCCACGGCATGGGACACCATCGGCGCCGAAAAAATCGTGGAAGCGGTGTTGCGATTGGCAAATGGGCAAGCACCAGCCGGGGCGACGAACACCAAGACGCACGCTCTACTGAGCACGATGATCGGCCTGTTCTTGAGAGCAAAGGAGAAGATTGGCTACCAACCCGGCAGTGCGATTGACAAGACGGTGGCCGAAGCCGTCGAGCATTTGAAGGACTGGCCCTACCCAGAAACCGCCACGGCACAGGCGGCACCAGCCGCAGGGGCGTGGATTGAGCGCTGGTACGGCTCTGGCGGCAAAGATGGCTACGAGGGCTGGAGCATCGTGAACAAGGAAGGCCGTGGCCTTGTCTCGTACCTTGGGCGGAATGTCGAATCCGGTGCGGTCACTGAAATCGTGATGGCCCACAACGCTACCCTGGCCGCCCCCACGGCACAGGCGGCACCAGCCACCACCGACTTCACGACGCTTAGTGCGGCGGTGCGAGCCATCCGGCAGGCCATCGAGTTGATCGGCGAGCCTGCCGATGACCGCATGCGCGCTGCGAGGCGCGTGCTGCGCGGCGCGGTGATCGTCGCGGAGGATTCTGGCGAGTTGGCGGCACCAGCCGCTGGCGCAGTTGCGGGGCCTGTCGAGACGATAAAGTTCTCGGACGGCTCCACAGCGGATCCGGTGGAGAAAGCGCGCCGATACCTCAACGCCATGGCCGACCACCGCATCAATAGCCAGTATTTCTTCGATGATGGCTGGCCGAAAAAGGAGAGTGCAATCGATGCAATGGCGACGTTGGCTGTCTTGGAGCAACTCGCCGCAGCGCCCACCCCAGCCGCCCAGGCAAACAGCCAGCCAGTGCCAGCTGAGGTTGCTGACGCCATGGCCGATAGCCAATACCTCGCCGGTGTTTCCGCTGGGTGGAACGCAGCAAATGCAGACGACCCCAACGCGGCGCTGCAAAAGCTCCACGAATCACGCGCTGGATACCTCAAGCCACTGAGCGCATCCCGTGCCCCGGCAGACAGCGTGACGGCACCAGCCGCTGGAGCAGTAACGGGGCCGCTGGACAGTCTCGCGCTGATGAAGGTTGTGATGCAGGCTGATGAAGCGCTGTCAGGTCGTTGCACCAGAGGCACTACGAATTGGGCAGCAGCCATCGGCAAGGCAGTTCAACGCGCCGTTGTCGCCGCCGCACCCCAGCCAGCACCCCCGGCAGACAGCCAGCCGTCCAGCTTTGGAAGCCCTGAACTGCAGGCGATGATTCTTGCGCGCTGCGCGGAGAAGGACAAGGCAGACAGCGTGCTGGAGGATGCGGCGCGGTGGTTTTCCGAGCGCGACAACGTGCTGCACTCATTCTGGGTGCTTTTGGGTGAAGCAGAAACCCAAGCGGACAACGACAACAACCCACTGCTGAAACACCAAGTCGAAGGGTTCTATCGCCAGTGGAACGCACTAAACGGAAGCGCGCTGGAGCCCCGCTGGGTGACTCGCGCAGCCCGCAAGCAAGGGGGCGCCCAATGACCATCGCGGCAAAAGGCGCCGTGCGAAAAGCCGTCGTCAGCACCTTGGAGCGCATCGGCCGGGGCTCGTGCGCGGAGATCGAGCGGCGTAGTGACATCGCCGACGGCGGTTCTCGTGCCGCGCTGTGGGCCTTGCACAAGGATGACCTGGCGCACATCACCGCATGGGAGCGCTCGACGGAGAAGTCGGCACCCGCCGCCGTGTGGGTGCTGGGCCCCGGGCAGAACGCGCCTCGGCCCGCGCCGAAGCCTCGCGCCTCTCGTGGGTACGTGGCGAAGTACAGTCCGTTCTCGGACGGTGAGCGTACCGTTGATCTGCCGATGGACTACCCGGTAAAGTCGGTGTTTGTTGGTGGGGTGAACCCCTGGACTGGAGGTGTTGCGTGAACTGGGTCTTCGTTTTCATCGCGTTCACGGCCCAAGGCGCCGTGGTCGAGAAGGTGCACATGGACAGCGCGAGCATCTGCGCGGCCTACGGCTAGGGGTACTCGTCCAGGGTGGAGTTGCGGGTCGCCCATGTGCAGGTGGCCCAATGCGTGTCGCTGCGCAGCGGTGCGGTGATCCCCGTGGGGCCGGTGGGTAAGCGGCCTGTTGGGAAAGGGTTGGTATGAGCACACCTCCGTGGGGCTCATTGGGGTGACGTAAGACTATCGCAGAGTTTAGGTGTACGCAACAGTTTTTTCGCGTTGGCCGATGGGTGGTTGTGAGCGATTGCGCAATAAGCTAGAATTTGCGCATGTGCGAAATAACTTTATCACCCTGCCCCTTCTGCGGGGGTGCGCCTTCCGAACGGCTGGGCCACAACCCTGGCGGTGGTTTCGGCCCTGACCCAGTGGACGTCTTCTCGGTCTGCTGTAACCCCTGCGGTGTGCGCTTTGTCGTGTCCAACTGGCCGGGCCACGTCACCGAAGACCAAAAGGCGGCCGTCCGCGCGAAGTGGAACCATCGTGCACAAACACAGAAAGACCCTTCCTAATGGCCCGCAAGAACACCCCGAAGACACCCCTGCTGGCCGTCCTGCGCCAGTTGGAGACCGACGACAAGCGCGACGAATTCGCGGGGCTCGCCGGCACGTCGCGTCTGTACCTCTACCAGTTGTCGATCTGCAGCCGCCGCTCGTGCCGCGCTGACCTCGCCAAGCGGATCGCCGATGCCTCGGTGGTCATGCACGAGAAGTACGGCACGCAGGTGCTGACGCTGGAGGTCATCTGCTCGATGTGCGCTGAGTGCGAGGTTGCGCCATGACCAACACCGACACCCGCCCCCAGTTCGAAGACGCCTGCTGGGCCCACTACCAGGGGCTGAAGGCGCGAGGCTGGTCGCACCCGGAAGAGGGTGATCCGAACAGCCGGGAGGCCCTGTTCTGGCGCGAAGCGAACGGCCAGTACGGCGTCCGGCAGATCGAGGCAGCATGGCGGGGGTGGTTGATGCGGGAGGCGGCCGAGGGTTGGGTAGAACCCGGCGGTTTCGGTCTCGGCACTACGGTGGACATCATGCTGACCGACGGCAGCGTGCTGTGCGGCTGCATCCCGCAGATGGACGGTGACCTCTGGTGGCACGGGGCCGACACGGGCGCGAAGTTCATCGACCCGGTGTACACCAGCATCCTGAAGTGTCGAGTGTCGCAAAACGTTTAGTGTTTTTGCGCAAACGCGATATACTGCACGCCGCCAGCCAGAATTCCCCGTCACCCGCAGAGCCGCACGGTGGGGGCCTGACACCCCCATTTTTGCGGATGGGGTACAGGCTGGCGCTCCGTCAGGTCTCCACCATGCGGCGCCTTGCAGAAAGGTCGCCAGCCTTGTTCTCTCCTACCAAATTCCCCTGTACCGCCTGGTACGTCACCGCTTCGCTGAACGTGAAGCAGTTGTCTGTCTGCGGTGTCTATCCTGGCTCCATCAAGGGATACTTCAACTGCGACAAACCGTCGCTCCTGCACCAGGGGGGCCTGTTCGCCACGCGCGATGAGGCCATTGCCGAGGCCGAGCGCAAGCTGGAAAAGATGCACGACGCCTACGTGCGCGCGGGCCAGCGCTGGACGAAGGCGCGTGAAACCGTCTCCAAGCTGAAGGGCGGTGCGGCATGAACATCGAACAGGTCGCAATCTTCATCAGGGTCGATGGGCGAACCACTCTTGCACCAATCGACCCGAACATGGCTGAGGCTTTCGTGGGGATGCTCAGTGCGTTCCAGACCGGGACGCCCAAAGAAACGAAGCTGGTTGTACTGCCAAAACACACTGTAAAACAACTGGGCGCCATGACCGCAGCGCTTGCTCGTGAGATCGCCTTGCGCCAGCAGAGCAAGCAGAAGAAAGCCGAAAGCCCCCAAGGATGACCGACCATTTTCGCAACCATGGCCGGGCGCTGCTCGCCAACGGCTACCTGATCGTCCCCATCCGCAAGGGCGAAAAACGCCCAGCAATCTCTGGCTGGCAAAAGGCCCGCCTCGGCATGGAGGACCTGACCCGCTACCCTGACCACGGGGTGGGTATGCTCTGCGGCCAGGGGGCGCACCCCATCGTCGGCGTGGACATCGACGTGAGCCACCCGGTCATCGGCCCTGCGCTCATCGCCTGGTGCCGCCGCAACCTCGGTGATGGGGCCGAGCGTGTGGGGGCCGCGCCGCGCATCCTGCTGGCCTACCGCGCAGACAGCGCCGGCTGGGCCAAGGGCGCCTCGGTGCAGTTCTTCGACCCCACGGACCCCACCAAGCCGTCCGGCAAGGACAACCACCAGCAGGTGGAAATCCTGGGCCTGGGCCAGCAGTTCGTAGCCTACCACGAGCACCCGGACACCGGCCGCGACTACCAGTGGGTGGACCTGATGGGAGGGCTGGAGTCGCTGCGCGCCTCTGACCTGCCTGTCGTGACCGAGAAGCATGTCGCTGCGCTGCTGGCCGAGGTGAGCCGCCTGGTGCGCACCACCCCCGGTGTGACGGTGGTGGGCTCGGCCGAGTCGCCTGCCATGCGCAGCTCCAGCGACGCCGATGACCTGATGAGCTTGGTGGCCCGTGTGGGCATGTCCTTCGCCGAGGTTGAGCGCTGGATGTCGCACCTGGAGAACGACGGCGACTCCTACGACCACTGGGCACACGTCGGCATGTCCCTGCACCACGAGTTCGCAGGCACCGAGCATGAGTCCGACGCGCTGGCGCTGTGGAAGGAGTACGGAGCACGCTCCAGCAAGGACGACCCCAAGCAGTACGACTACAAGTGGCGCTCGTTCGGCGGGGGCAGCGGTGCGCCCACCACGCTGCGCTGGTTGCTGAAAATCTGCGGGCAGGCCAAGCGCGAGAAGGACCACGAAGGGCGCCGCGCCGCGCTGGACGAAGCCAAGGAACTGATCCAGTCGCAGACCGACAGCCTGAAGTTGGGCGGAAAGGAGGTGCTGGAGAAGCTGAAGCTGCTGATCCCTGACGACCCGCTGGTGCGCACGGAGATCATTGGCGCCTTCCAGGCGCGCTACAAGGCCCTGACCAAGACCAACATGCCCATCACGCAGGCGCGCGCCCTGCTGGTGGGACCACGGGCGGCCACGGTGCAGGCCAAGCGGCCCTTGACCGAGTTCGGCAACGCCGAGCGCATGCTGGACCGCTACGGCGACGGCCTGATGTTCGTGCCCGAGGTCGGAACGTGGTTCATCTGGACCGGCGTCTACTGGCGCCGCGCGGTGGACGTGGAAATCGAGCATCTGGCGAAAGAGACCATCCGCGCCCTGGTCAACGAGGTCGAGGAACACGAGGAACGCGCCGAGTTCTTCCAGTTCTGCGCCCTGAGCCAGCAGGCCAGGATGGTGAGCAACATGGTCAAGCTGGCGTCCAGCGATCCGCGCGTCGCCGTGCCGGCTGCCGAGCTGGACAAGCACAGCCACTACCTGGGCGTGCGCAACGGCGTGGTGGACTTGCGCACGGGCGCGCTGCTGCCCCCGGACCCAGACCTGCGCATCACCTTGGTGGCGGCCTGCGACTTCGACCCTCGGGCCAAGGCGCCGGTGTTTGAGCGCACCATCTCCGAGGTGTTCTCGGGCGACGAGGACATGGTGGAGTACGTGATGCGCACCTTCGGGTACGCGCTCATGGGCACCCCCATCGAGGACATCATGTTCATCGCCTTCGGCAACGGGGCCAACGGCAAGAGCACCATCTTCAACGCCGTGCGCCAGGCGTTCGGCAGCTACGCCCGCTCGGCCGATGCCGCTTCGTTTGTGGCAGATGGTAATAAGGGGGGCGGGGGTGGCCCGCGAGAGGACCTTGTTCGATTGCGGGGGGCTCGTTTCGTCTATGTCAATGAGCCGGATGAAAACGGCGAGCTGCGTGAGGGTATGGTCAAGAGCATGACCGGGGGCGACACCATCACTGCCCGGGGCATCCATGCCAAGCACAGCGTCGAGATGACCCCGACATGGGTGGTCTACATGCCGACGAACCACAAGCCGATCATCAAGGGCAACGACAACGGCATCTGGCGCCGCATGGGCATGCTGCCGTTCGAGCGCAACTTTGAGAACGACCCGAACGTGCCCAAGGATGGAAAACGGAAGGAAAAACTCGCCCTGGAAATGGCCGGCATCCTTGCGCTGATCGTCAAGGCAGCCCTGCGGTATCAGAAGGACGGCCTCGTGCCGCCCAAGCGCGTTCTCGCGGCCCGCGACGCCTATCGGTCGCAGATGGACCTCTTGGCCGAGTGGCTGGATGAGTGCTGCGACCTTGATCCTTCGGCCACGGTGTCGTCAAAAGAGCTGTGGGACTCGTGGGAAATGTTCGCTCGCGGTCGCGGATTGCTCAATTACATCCGAAGTAGCACCGCTCTATCGCGTCGGTTGGACACGAGATTTCCGCCAATCCGGGGGTCAGGCGGCGTGCGCTTGAGGTCTGGGTTACGCATAAAGGGTTCAGCGGACCTGTTTTAGCCCTACAGAGTGACGCAAGTGACGCATTTTGCCCTTTTTTGACTTTTTCCACCTATGCGTAAAGAGAGTTTTGGAAAAAGCACCTAAATGCGTCACTTGCGTCACTAACGGAGAAACTTGTAGACAAATTGCAGATTGGTTTTATGCAGATTTTTGAACACGACAAATTGCACTGTGTGATCAGAGCGAGTTTTCCGTACACCTCGGGTGTTTACGGATTGCTAGACCCGTTGTCAGGTGAGATTAGGTACGTGGGGTCAAGCGTTCGTATCGAGAAAAGGCTTTACACCCATCACCACAACATCGCCCCTAAAAATGCCCGGCCGTGTCAGGTTTGGATGGCACAGATGGTGCTGGCCGGATGGGACATCAAAGCATGTCTTTTGGAGGAAGTAGCTTCGGCAATTCTGCTTGATCAGAAACGACGCAATGCCCATGAACGTGTTTGGATTGAGCACTTCAACAATCTCGGTCAGGCCGATCTGAATGTGCAAATGGCACCAGTAGGGCATCCGAACGGCACCTCGCACCCGTACAAGGTGATGCGGGCTCACATCAATTACCTGCAAGGTTTGCTGTCGGGCCACAACATCCCGTTCACACGGTTTGACTGAAACGGAAAGACCCCCATGGAACTGCGAAACACCACCCTCGATGACATCAGCGCCGTGATCGGCTTCAGCGCGACACTGCGTCTCGTGGCCTGGTTCGGTGACGGCAGCAACCTCTACGTGCCCATCGTGGCCGAGGAAGGCCACCTGCTGGTCCGCCTGCTGGGTCTGCCAGCCGCCAAGCGACTGTGTGAGGCATGGCCGGGCGAGCACCTGGCCGTACCCCGCCTGCGCGACCATGAGGACGACCTGCGCAAGCGCAGCGTGGCTCGGTTCATCGAGAAGGGGTTCGGCACCCGCGAGATCGCCGGGATGCTCAGGATCAGCGAGCGCCGCGTGCAGCAGATACTGCGCGAGCTGGAGGTGGCCGGACTGGTGCAGGTGGCGGGGCCTGCGCGCCGAGGTGTTGCTGTGAAAACTGCCGGGGAAAACCTCCAGGGACATTGGCCCCCTCCAACCGGGCTCCTGAAAAAACAGAGCGCATAGGCGCCCAGCAAAAGAGGGGTCCGTTTGAAAAATTGCACCCAATTTGGCCCACGAAAAAGGGCGGGCGATTTTGTGCATGAGAAAGAGGGGTGCCGATGTGCACGGAGCACAGGTCTCTACGGCACCGCCAGCAGACCACTCCAAGAAATACAGGGAAATCGGGGTCTAGCGCTTATCCATAAAGCGTTGGTAGCTATCTGTTTTTTAGCAAAGGTAAGACCCCAAGAGCAGCGTTGAACGCCAGGGTGTAAAAGACGGCCAGCGCTTATCCAACAAGTGCCGACAGCTATCTGTTTTATAGCAAAAACCCGATTTGCCCACCACCAAGCAGTACCACCCCAATGGCCGCCCGCGTAGCTCACCCGGGCAACGACGCCAGATAGGCCACAGTGCCGTTGGCCCTAGCGAGGTCAACAAGGGCCTCATCGCCCTCGGAGCTACCAACCCCTTGCCCAACGAGAAAATCGCCCACAGCGCGCTGTTGGACGGACAGCAGGGGTGTCCGATCGACCCCATGGTCCTCCCCATAGTGAGTGAACATGCAGGTGGTCACGTAGATCAGCACCGCAACCGCTGTGGTTGAGCCCACATGGCGGTAGTTTAGAGAAGCCGTCAAACGCCCAATCTCGTTGTTGATCGTGTCACACATTTTTCTCAAGTCATCAAGTTGATCGAGACTCGACTGTGCCTTGTTGCGACGCAGCAGGGTTGTGGGTCGGCGATGGGCGGTTGATGGCCGGCGATGGGCGGTTGATGGCCGGGGGACGAACGGACGCCGAAGTGAGATGGGCGTCTCTTTTCCTGGGCACGCGGCTTGCCATGGTGCGCGCCGGATTTGAAAATGATCGGGAGGTGCACCCCTGGGCGGGGGTCCAAATTCAAAATTGACCGGGAGGCTGGGAGTACCCCCGGGGTGGTTTGTGGCGACCAGGTGGTGATCGAGCGGGCCGTTTTTCTGGAGAGGTCCTTGGTCTTGTATTTTTCTGGTGGCGAGAAAATTCGGGCGTAGGTCGGGCCCGGCATTTTTTCTGCCGCCGGTTGTGTGGATGCGCTATCGAATTGATAGCTACTAGCGC
The DNA here is from genome assembly GCA_017460365.1 of Eggerthellaceae bacterium. Lineage (GTDB taxonomy): Bacteria > Actinomycetota > Coriobacteriia > Coriobacteriales > Eggerthellaceae > UBA9715. The sequence continues at coordinate 94 of JAFUBE010000634.1, read as the reverse complement.
TTGCCAGTTAAGCGCTACCACCTGTTTTAATGGGCCATCCGCGCCCACCGCAGGCCATCCGCGCCCACCGCAGGCCATCCGCGCCCACCGCAGG
>JAFUBE010000068.1 GCA_017460365.1 Eggerthellaceae bacterium | reverse complement strand
CTCAGCTTCACCAGGCTATTCACGTATTACGCAGGGCGCGGCGTGGAGCTTCGGGCCGACACGTTCGCGAAGAACCTCGGCTTCCTTACGTCCGCCGGCAAGTACAACCTGCTCGCGCAGCTCCTCTCCGATGACAGTCGCGTATCCGTGCGTGTGTCGATTTTCGCGGGGGAGACGAGGGCCGACCCGCTCTACTCCGTTCGCGAGTTCGGGAACACGTGCCTGCTCATATCGCTCGACAGGGTGCTCGAGTACATCGACGTCCTCAACGTTGTGCAGGCAGACGAGCGCAACCGCGTTGTCGAGCGCAAGGACGTGCCGCTCATGGAGCCGAAGCCGGTGAGGGAGGCGATAATCAACGCGTTCGTCCACAACCGGTGGGTCGACGGGAACGCGCCCATGTTCACCGTGTACAGCGACCGCCTAGAGATCCTTTCGCGCGGGACGATGGCGCCGGGCCAGACAGTCGAGGGCTTCTTCATGGGAGAGTCGGTGCCGGTGAACCAGGAGCTGTCCGACATATTCCTGCAGCTGCACATCAGCGAGCGCTCGGGACGTGGTGTGCCGAAGATCGTGGAGGCGTATGGCAGGGACTGCTACGAGTTTCGCCCGGGTTCCATCGTCCTTACCATACCGTTCAACCGAATCAATGCGGTCAGGCCCAACGAGCCGGGTTTCGCTGTCCCCGTTCCTGCTGGCCTCAACCGCACCCAGCAGCAGGTTCTCGACGAGATACGCAACAACCCGAATGTCACGCATGATAAGCTCGCGATGGCCATCGGCAAGAGCGCGACGACTGCGCAGAAGGCCGTCAGGTTCCTTCGTGAGAACGGATACATAGAGCGTGTCGGGTCGGATAGGGCTGGCTGGTGGCGTGTGCTCTAGGAAATCGGTCGGCCAATGCGCTGGGAAAGAGCGAGGGGTGGCGTAGCCGACAGATTCTTCCGCAACTTGCGGAAGATTATCCCAATGCCGGGAATGGTTCGTAGAGGCGTTTCATGCGATGCGGTTATAGCGGGTTTTCGCGCGGGTCTATTTCGTGCCGCTTTTCGTGCTCGCCAATTCAGCAAGCTCACGCACCCAGTCAGGCCACTCCTCCGGGGGCAAGGTAGTGATTGCTTCCTGGAAAACCTCGAGCGAGCGCTCTTTCGGCGCCTTGTTGCCGAGCGCCGCCTCCACGAATGAGTCCATGGTCTTGGCCACCTCGCGTTCGTGTGCCGGAACCTTTTCCGCGTAAAGCTCGAGCGTCGTTGCTGAGCGTCTGTGCCCGAATTGGGCCTGTGCGGTCTTCACGTCGACGTTCTCGCCGATGAGGTACGTGGCGCCGAAGCTGCGCAGCGACTTGTACGAGGGCCCGACGTACCCGCCGTGCTTCACGCGCTCTATGCCGCGGCTGTCGACCCACCTCTCGTGGGTGGTGTACTCGCCCAGGCCGCGCTCGACCATGAGCTGGCGCATCCACTTGCCGTAGGTGTCGGTGGTGATGTGCGTGCCGTAGTACGAGCTGCACACGTGCGCCGTCTCGTCCCACTCCTTGCCGCAGGGTATCTTCTCGCGTCGCCACTTCTTCACCAGATGGGGGAACTCCGCCTTCTGGATCTCGATCCACGCCAGCAGCATGCCCTTCAGAAACGAGCCCATGGCCAACGCGCGCTCAGATCCCGCCTTTGCGGGGACAATGCTTCCGCGCTTGTCGAGCGTGCCGCGGATGTAGATGGCGTCGTTATCGAAGTCGAGGTCGCAGGCCCGCAGGGCGAGCGCCTCGCCCAGGCGGATGTGCTCGGTGAGGCCCAGCCACAGCGCGACGATCCGGCCGTTGAGATCTTGCTCGAAGAGCCATGCGACGAAGGCGCCGGCCTCGTCCTCGTCGATGCGGCGGTGCGCCTTGGTCACGGGGTTTATGGGCGGCTCGTGGACGGTCGTGACGAGCTCGCACGGGTTGTAGTCGATGTGCCCCGTGATGGCCGGGCGTTTGAGAATCTGCTTGAGCTTCTTGAACATCTTGAAGATGGTCTGCTCGGAGACGCCGTCTTTGCGCATCTTGGTGAT
>JAFUBE010000633.1 GCA_017460365.1 Eggerthellaceae bacterium | reverse complement strand
CTCGTCCGCCAGCTTGCGCTCGCGCTCGGCAACCACGTCGCGCTCGGCGCTCTCGGCCAGGTCGAACAGGTCGACGGCGTCGGGGTCGTAGCCCTTCGCCTCCAGCGCCTCCTCCATCGTGGCCGTCACCTCGGGGTCCTTCCCCAGAAGCGACGCCGGGCGGCACAGGTCGTGCCTGTCGGTCTGCCACAGGAAGTCCAGCAGCAGCACGTGGTCCTTGCCCTCAGCGAGCCTCGTCCCGCGTCCGACCATCTGGCAATTTCCAACTATCGAAACTTTGCCATTGCGTCTTATGACTAACGTTCCCAATTCGTTTTCGACACACCAGCACATTTCATCGGTGTGCTGTTCGCGAATCCATCTTGGGCGAGAATCGTATTGACTTCCGATTGCCTGCCAATCCTTCTTTTTCAGGTGAAGGATGTAAATCGGGTTGCCATTGTTATTTACCAGTGTGCTTAGATTTGCCTTCCAGCCGCGTTGAACTGCCATGATCTGCAGTTTTTCGGCATAAGCCAGATTGCCAGTACTGATATGATATGAACGTCTCGTCCATGGCTGATTGGCTTGTTTTGCTCCATCGCCTAGATGAATTGCATGAAGCATCATGTCGAATTGATTCTCCGTCATTACGGCAAGGGCGTCGGAAATGTCTTTCCTGATATACGGTTCCAATTCTCCCCATCCACGTAGATTCTTATCTCTTCCGCGAGGTTGTCCTTTACTGATTGACCAAACAACGCAATCTTTGTTTGACTCAAATGCTCCGCTTCTTTTACGAATAGATTTGGTGTACTTGAAACCGCATCCTTTAAGACAATCGTCAATCTCCTTCTCCCACGGCTGCCCTTCACTCTGCGTGATGTAAATGGCATTGTTCGCCTTATCGAGCGAACCGACAGAAAGAAACCCACCGATAAACCTCAATTCATGGTCGGTTAAATCAACTCCGCCGAATTTCGTATGCCCAGAAACCGGGATTCGTGCTCCGTCTTTCAGTTTCGCTATATCCTCGGCATTCTTAATCTTCCAGCCTTTTGCACGTTTGTTGTCGTAAACCATGCGATGCTTGTTAGTCACGCGAATATCGGATTGAGGACCGCTTATCGAACCGAAGTATTCCTCGCCTTCGAGTTTTCTTCGCACTTTCGCTAGACATGGTCTGAATTTGATTTCGGCCGTATTCATGTCGAATGATGCGATATCCGCGCCGACCTCAACATCTGATTTCCATCCGTCCATGGTTAAGACTTCAGTTTTCTCATCTAGGCAATACATCCCTCGGCTCTTGGTCGGCCGCAGCACCACGACGCAGTCGACGGCGGGGCAGTCCCATCCCTCCGTGAGCAGCATGGCGTTGCATAAGACGTCGTAGTCGCCCCGCTCGAAGAGCTCCTTCTTGCGGCTGCGCACATCGGGCGCGTCGTAGCCGCTCACCTCTACGGCCCGCAGCCCCGCGCGGCTCAGCTCCTCGGCCATCCGCTCGGCGGTCACCACCAGCGGCAGGAAGCACACGGTCTTGCGCCCGGCGCACTCGGCCGCCATCGCGCTGGCTATCTCGGGCAGGTACGGGTCGAGCG
>JAFUBE010000632.1 GCA_017460365.1 Eggerthellaceae bacterium | reverse complement strand
GGGTTGTCCTCCGCGTGTTCCTCGCCAGCTGCGTAGAGCAGGTGCAGGCCCAAACAGATGCCGAGGAACGGCACGCCAGCCGCGACGCGCTCGACGATGACCTCGCTTTGCCCGAGCTCGTTCATCGAGCCCATCGCGTCGACAAACGCCCCGACGCCCGGCAGCACGATGGCGTCCGCCTCGCCGATGACCTCGACGTCATCGGTGATGTGCGCATCGGCACCCACCCCCGCGAGCCCCCGCTCGACCGACATGAGGTTGCCCTTGTGGTAATCAACGACAGCTATCAAAACAACTCCGATCTTTCGTATACAGGCTCGAACGCAGAGGGGCGAACACGTGTTACAGGGCGCCTTTGGTGGACGGCAGCGCGTCTGCCGCACGCGGGTCGGTGGCGACGGCGGCGCGCAGGGCGCGGGCCACGGCTTTGAACAGGCACTCGACGATGTGGTGGACGTTCTCGCCGGCGAGCTGCTGCACGTGCAGCGTTATCTGCGCGTTGGTCGCGAACGCGATGAAGAACTCCTTGGCGAGCGTGGAATCGAACGAGCCGACCATCTGGTAGGGAATGTCCATCTGCCAGTACAGGCCGCCACGCCCCGAGAAGTCGACCGCCGCGAGCACGAGCGCCTCGTCCATCGGCAACGTGATGTCGCCATAGCGCACGATGCCGCGCTTGTCGCCGATCGCCCGCGCGAACGCTTGGCCGCGCACGATGCCGACGTCTTCCACCGTATGGTGCCCATCGACATGCAGGTCGCCTTCCGCCTTCACCTCGAGGTCGAACAGCCCGTGGCGCCCGAACGCGTCGAGCATGTGGTCGAAGAACCCGATTCCCGTGTCGACCGCGACCGCGCCCGTGCCGTCGAGGTCGAGCGACACCGCGATGTCGGTTTCCTTCGTCGTGCGCGTGATCTGTGCCGTGCGCATCATTCAACTCCTTCCAACGATGGCGTGGAACGCATACCTGGTATCCGTTTCACTCTAAAGCATGCGCTTCAGTTCGGCGAGGAAGCGGGCGTTCTCGTCGGGCAGGCCGATCGAGACGCGCAGGCAGCCTTCCAGGCCGGGAGAACGCGAGAAGTCGCGGATGAGGACGCCGCTGTCGAGCAGGCGCTGCCACACCTCGCCCGCGTCGGCATCGCCGAGCCGGAACAGGATGTAGTTCGATTCCGACGGGAACGCCTCCACGCCGTCGAGCTCGTTCAAGGCCTCGTACATGCGGCCGCGCTCTTCGATGATCTGGTCGATGCCCTTCTCGAACTTGGCGCGGTTCACGTACACGACGCGCGCGATGGCTTGGGAAACCGCATCGACCGAGTACGGCTGGCGCACCTTCTTGAACTCGCGCAGCACCCTCTCGCTCCCGAGCAGGTACCCGAGCCTCACGCCCGCGAGCGAGAACGCCTTCGAGAACGTGCGCAGGATGACCAGGTTCTCGTACCGGCCGAGCAGCGGCCGCGCAGTGTAGCGCGAGAACTCGAAGTACGCTTCGTCGACCATG
>JAFUBE010000631.1 GCA_017460365.1 Eggerthellaceae bacterium | reverse complement strand
TCCCGGAAAACCCCACGCAGGCAGATGTGGACATATACGCCAAGAACAAGCTGCGCGAATTGAGCTGCGTCGAGAAGACGGTCACCTTCTGGCATGCCTACATACCCGAGGTGACCGTCGGCCGCACAATCGCCCTCTACTACACGAAGGCGGACAAGCGCATCAAGGCGCTCGTGAAGGCCCAAGGCTTCGAGCTTAACGAAGCCTGCACCGTCGAGTGCCAGGCAACCTACACCGAGCAGGTCTGGAGGGGATAGATGACGACCAGGAAGATACAAGTGCTCGAGCGTTTCGGCTTCGCCAGGCGGGTGACGAACATCGCGCAAAGCGTGTTCGACCGCAACAAGCAGCCCGAGGCGCAATGGGCGACCGTGGTCGCGCGGGGCAACGAAGGAAGGCCGACCGTGGCAATCGACGGCGGCGAGACGGTCACGTGCCATTCTTGGGCCGCTGAGGCGTACGAGGGAAACCGTGTGACCGTCGAGGTGCGCAACCACAAGGCATATCTGCTCACGAACGAATCGCGGCCAGCGACGGATGACGCGCTGGCAAGCGACGCGATGGAAGCCGTGGAAGCTCTTAACGAGAGCACGGTGCCGTCCTTACGCTCGGCAATCAGGGCGGCGAAGGAGGCGGCCGACGAGGCTCAGCAGACGGCAGACGCGACAGGGCAGTACTTCTTCCATGACAGCAACGGCGCGCATGTGACAACGACGCCGAACACGGCAACGGGCGCATTCAACTCGCTATGGAACTCGAGCGGCCTGCTTTTCCGCGCCCTCAGCTACAACCTCGTGTCGCTGACACACTCGGCGCTTTCGTTTTTCGATGGCCAGGGCAATAACGACTCGAATATCGTGGCGCTTTTCGGGAAGGCGATGGCCCGCGTGGGAAAGCTCAGCGGCGGCAACGTGGTCATGTCGGCGGACGGGTACGTGGACGTGAACAACGGCGACTCGAACCTCGCCCATTTCGGGGACGTCGCAAGAATCGGGAGCGAGGATGCGTGGCATACGGTGGTCGACGCCGACCGCGTGAAGTTCAACAGCAGAAGCCAAACCGAGGCCGTGATTACTTCCGAACGCTTCCAATTCCTGCCTGACAGCACGTATGGCGAAGCGTACTTCGAGGGCATGGGAGCTGGTTCTTCGACCCAAGCCGCAGACATCGGCGTGTTCGCATCGCATAAACTCACCGACTCGACACTCGCCTCGCCATCGCTGTTCGGGCAGGTGCGCCTCGCGTTGGACCCGACCGCGAAGGTCGGGCAGGCATCCGCTCCGGAATGCCAGCTGCTCATGTCTACGAAATCAGGCAACGAAAAAGCTTATATCCGCATGATTGCCAACCAGATGCACGGCTCAGCGGGAACGATAGAGCTTTACGGGGACACGACCATCACCGGCGGCATGAGGGCAACCGGGACCATCAGCGCAAGCAGCTTCTCGTCATCGACGCCGCTATTCAAGGTCGTGACTGCAAAGACCGACAAATTCAGCCTGAACGCCGGCAAGGGGACTTCCGGCAATTGCAGCTTCGACGTGCCGAACGGGTACACGTTCATCGGCGTCGTCGGCTTCAATTCGGCGCATAACCAGGCCGGCACCGTGGGCGCCGTGTACAAGCAAAGCGCGAGCTCGTTCCATTATGCGGCGACGAATCGCTCGGGCTCGGATTGGGACGACATGACGGTTACCGCTTACTGCCTATGCGTACTAAGCGGGCTCGTAGGATAGGGAGGACATCCAATGGAGACGATCAGATTCAAGACATGCGGGCAACGGCTCTCGCGCATCGCGCCGAACGGCAAGCCCGAGGCGGGAAGCAAGGGGTGTCTGGACGCCTCGTTCGACCTCGACGAGCGATGGGCGGGAATGAAGGT
>JAFUBE010000067.1 GCA_017460365.1 Eggerthellaceae bacterium | reverse complement strand
GACGAGGAGACGCTCAAGAGGCTGGCCGGGTTGCTGTGACGAATCAGAGTCGAGTAATCATAAACGCCGCGTGCCGGAAGCCTGATCCTTCCGGCACGCTATATGCGAGTTTTGATAACTCAGAATTGCTGATAATACTCGTGCACGAACCTCGCTAGCGTGAATGGCCTTGGCAACCTCTCGGGCGTGCGCTCGATGCGCTACATGTTCAGCTCCTGCGCCTTCACGACGATCGACTTCCGGGGCTTCGACCCGTCGACGCTCACGGACCTGTTCTACACGTTCTCGGGGTGCAACAAGCTCACGACCATCCTGGCCAACGCGAGCTGGGCGCTTCCGACGAGCGGCCACGCGGGATCCCAGTGCTTCTACTCGTGCTCCACGTCGCTCGTTGGAGGCAACGGCACCACATGGGCAAGCAACAAGACGGCGTACACGTACTTCCGCATCGACACGGCGGGCACGCCGGGGTACGTCACGGTAGCGTAGGACGACGATTGGACGCGAATAGGACATGTCCCAACAAGATGGACCATTGTCCCAACATGTCCATCAGCGTCCTATTCTCTCCCAGCCCTTTTCCGTAATCTCGTAGTGAGCACCTCCGCCCCGACCAACAAGCACGAGGCTACCGTCCTCGACGAGTTTGACCAGGAGCCTGTACGCTTGCTTCCGATGCAGGTGCAGCAGATTCTCCACGTCGCGCGTCGCAACAGACCCGCCCTGCCTCTCGGCCAATTTCATGATGAGCTCCGGATAGCGGATCTTGTCTATGTCGGACTGCCGGACGTATCCGGCCTCCTTGCCCGATTGCGAGTAAACCTTCCCACTGAGCATGTACGAGCGCGCGGTCGAGCTCCCGCGAGCCTCGACGAGCCCGGCCTCGAGCAGCGCCTCCACCGTCGCACGCGTCGCCGCGTCCGTGATGTGGAGTTGCGCGGACAGATCTGCGACCGTCAGCCGCCTCTGCTGCTTGAGCGCATCGAGCACGAGCAGCGACCTGAGCGACAGCTGCTCGCCGGTCTTCTGCTGCTCCTCGTTGATCATTCGCATGAACAGCTCGTCTGGCGCGCTCCGCGCAATGAAGACGCTCACGTTAGCCGACGTGCTTCCGGAGTAATCGGGCAGGGGCCTTCCGTAGTACAGGGACCCCTCGAAGATGCGGTCGACACCGCGTCCGGTCTTCTCGGCGAGGCCGATGCGCTTGAGGGCGTTCATCAGGCACTCATTTCGCCCGTGGGGCTCGACGGTGAGCAGATTCTCGATGGTGACCCCCTCAATGAACCCGCCGGGGTTTGCGATGGTGAGCCCCTCGTCGTCTATGAGCACGCGCACGCGCCCCAAGGCGGCGTAGTCGCGGTGTCCGAAAGCGTTGACGAGGGCTTCTCGGAAGGCTCTCCTGTCGAACTCGGGCACCGATTGCCTGAACAGTCCATCCTCGAACTCACGCTCCGGGTTCCAAGGGTCGAGCATCTCGCGCATCTTCTCGATGGTGTAGAGGAGCGGCTGCTCGAAGTCCTGGTTGACGCGCACCTCCGTGCCCGAAAGCACCTGGAAGGTGGCGGCCGAGGTCGGTATGGTACGGGCTATCACCTCTGCCCTGCCCGCGAGCAGGATGCCCGTGACCGTCGGTGTGACCTTACCGTCAGCGAGCGTCGTCATGCGGAGGGCGCTCAGGATCTCCTCGTCGGGTAGCTCCAAAAGCGCCTGGTCGCTGTTGCGGTTTCGAGCCAGGATATCGCGCAGGCGCTTCAGCTCCTCCGGGCTAAAGTCGTCGATGGTGGTGTCGGGCACCGGGAATGCGGAGTAGTCGAGCTGCCCCAACGTGGAGAGCCTGGTGATGATTTCATAGGGATAGAGGGGGACGCTCTCGGGCGTGCCGTCGGCTTTGAGCCTTCGGCGCATAATCTTGCCCTCAGAGGACGAGACGATTGCCAACGACCTCGGGATTTCCACGAGCGTCACCTGCTTGCCGGCGTCATCGGCGGATCCATCGGATGCGAGGAAAAGGGTCGAGACGCGCGCCGGGACGGGCGGCACCGTCTTGTTGGCGATGAGCGCTGCGAGCTGCGTGACGTCGCGATGGTCTTTGTGAACCCCCGTGGGCTCGCCGTCGTCCTCGACGCCGAGGTATATCTCCCCGCCGTTGGTGTTGCTGAGCGCGACCACCGTGTCCACGAGCTCCCCGTCAGGCAACCTACTGGGCTTTAGAGCTCCGTTCGGGCTTCTCTTGAACTCGCTTTTGAACTCGACCTCTATGGTCTCCTTGGGTGGAATCTCTCGCAGCTTCGCCATTTCACGCCTTTCGATGCGATGGCCTCCTTGGACGCATTATAGACCATCATTAGGACATGTCCTAATGATAATAGGACATGTCCCATCACGTCCAATTAAATGAAAGCCCTTCCAGTCATTCGACCAGAAAGGCTTTCCTTCACATTTGTCATTGGAACTAGATTGTTTCAAGCTCCCGGTACAGCGGGTCACCCTCGCCGACGAGGACGTCCCACCACCACTCGGGGCTCTCGATCCCCGACTGGCAAAGCATGTCGAGCAGCTTGCTGCGGGCTTCTGGCGGCAGCTGCTCGAAGTCGACGCGCATGGCGTCGAACATGGCCTTGCTGGTGGAGATCATGTCGTTGCAGATTTCCCTCTTCTCCTCAAGGCTGTAGCTCTCTGGCGAATAGCAGCAGAGGTCGGCTTTGAAATAGGCCATGTCCTCGGCCTGCTGCAGGGCGGTCCATTTCTCGTCGTTCATCATGGTAGTCTTCCTTCCTTGGCTTCGCGCCGTTTCCCTTGGTAGTTCTCTCGGGGCGAGGGGACATTCAGGGGACATTCGGCGAAAAACCAGTGTCTTCTAGTGTCATCTGTCGGAACTAGTGTCAACGGAAAACCCAAGTTCAGAGCACTAATGACTAATCGTTTCATCCAGTGTCAGTCCGGTGTTCCTCACTCATAACCCGGAGGTCGTTGGTTCAAATCCAGCCCCCGCGACCAAAATAAAGTCCCTGACCTGGTAAAACGGTCAGGGATTTTTTTGCGGGGGTTTTCGGCCGAAAGCGCGAGGGCGAGCGAGGAGGGGACGGCCACGCGAAGCGCCGAGGGCCTCCGGGAGCTTCCACCCTCCCCAAGGCTGCCGTCCCAAGATGCAAAGGAGCGCCCCGTGGGGGCTCCGAGGAGATTCTACCAGCCAGGGCGGGACTTCCACACCCTAACAGCCTATGAGAATCGTGATGTTTTCCCTGGGGGCGTTCCTGGTAACGTGCGTCGCAATCGGCTGGTGCTGCGCCCGCGCCGGCGACGACTGCGACGAGGAAGAATTGGATTGCGATTAGGCATCAGCCGATAGGGGAATCAACCCAGCCGAGAGGCGCGATGCGGGCACTGCCGCAATTCGCGCCTCTCATCAGCCTTTATCAGACGCTGTCCTTGAATACGCGATATAGGGCAGCGTCTCCTGAACTCAAAACCGCGCAGCAAAAAGCATCTTTGGCGATTATCGGTTGGCGTGCCCGAATCGCCGCGATACCGTCGGTTGCAATTAGTACCCTAAATGGGTACAATATGGGTACTATCAAAAGGAGGTACCCTATGGCAACCGCAGCAACGGCGAGGCGCGCGGAGATAAAGACGCGTACGAGCGACGAGGTGAAGAGGGGCGCGACGGAGGTGTACGCCCGCTGGGGGCTGAGCCTCAACGACGCCATCAACACCTTCCTCGTGAAGTCCATCGAGGTCGGCGGCCTCCCCTTCGACTTGCGGCCGGAGGCGCCATCCTACGACGCCATCGCCGCCGTGGCCTACAAGGCGCCGCTGAACGCCGACGGCGTCGCCGTGCTCCCTGCGGAATGGGACGACGGCGATGAGTGAGCGAATCCCCCAGCCTTGGGAGGTCTGGCACGCCCGCTTCGACTTCTCGGAGGGGCATGGCTACAAGTTCCGGCCCGTCATCGTGCTCGCGGCGAAGCCCGACGGGTCGCTCGTGGCCATGGTGACGGGCGCGGCTAACAAGCTCTCGCTCGAGCACGACTACCCCATACGAGAATGGGAGGCGGCCGGGCTGGACAAGCCCTCCATCGCCCGGCTCGACCGCATCGCCGAGATTCCTGCAGGCTACCTGGGAAGCGCGGGCCGCATCGGCCGCCTCGCCGACGTCGACATCGCCGCCATCAAGACGGTGCTTGCCGAGATCACGCGATAGGGCATCTCGCCGGCGTTTTCAATTGCCACTCTGCGCGAGCAGTTGCAAATAGCCGTTGGCAATTGAAGCGCGCACGGGAACGTCCAGGCGTCTCGCTCCCAGTGACCGCCCGATTCGATCCTCTCCCAATGCCCCTCGGCATCGTGGTGGATTGTCTCGTAGCCGACAACGGTCTCGCGCACCTCTGAATGGTGCCCGCTGCCCTCGCCGGCGAGCATGTGCTGCTTGCCATGTGCCGCGATGCAGACCACGACTTTCCGTTTCCTGTTTCCCTTGACATCCATAACCTCACCTCACATGAACCTTGCGACGGCCCTGAAGAGCCATCTGAAGAATCCGAAAACCAACCTCATCGGTACTCACCTTCCTTCGGGTACGTGCCTTTCCTCATGTCCGTGGTTTCGACCCTTGCCACATGACGAGCTTGTCGTCGAAGTAGACCGCCATGAGGCGCTTCATGTCCTCCGGGTCTGCCAGCAGGAACCGCCAGCCGTTCGTCCTCCGGGCGGTCGGCATGGGGCCGTCGGGGCTGTCCGATTTGACGTTGGCCGAGGCGTCGTACCAGAACATCTCAAGCCAGAGCCTGTCGCCGTCAATCTGGTCCATGCGCAGCTCGTAGTTCGTCAGCAGGTTCCTGTCCCCGAGGGCCTTCTTCTCGGTCAGCTCGTTGGTGTCGAAAACCTCGATGCGGAAGTCGTCGTAGAGTAGTTTCATCTTCATGCTATCTCTCCTCCTTAAACGTTCTCTGGGGCTCGGCCCTCTCCCTGGAGGGTTCGTCGCCCCTGCCGCTCGCCTCCTCATCCGACCATGACATCGATGTCCTGGACGAACCGTGAGAGTAGATGCGCCGTTGGGAGCCCCGCTGTGGGAGGATTCCCTTACGGGAGCAGAAAGACTGCGCGGCGCGCACCAGCTCGACGTCGTC
>JAFUBE010000630.1 GCA_017460365.1 Eggerthellaceae bacterium | reverse complement strand
CGATCTCGAGGAAGTCGGCCACGAGCTCGCGGTTGTCGGGGGACAGCCCCTCGAACTTGCTCAGGAACACGCCGGACTCGCTCTGCTCGGGCACGTCCGTCCCTCGTCCGACCAGCGCGTCGATTGAGCAGCCGAGGACGTCGGCTATGGCCCAGGCGTTCTTTATCGGCATCGAGGTGTCGGGGCCGTCGTCGATCTGCTCGTACTTCGCGTAGGTGGGTGCGGGGATGCCCACGCGCTCGGCGAAAGCCTTGGCGCTGCTGAATCCGGCAGCCCTCCGCAACCTGCGCAAGCTGTTCTCGGCCATTCCTGGTACCTCCGTTTGTGTACGCCGTGTGAAACGGGCTGTTTTCTTGACGTTACAAAATATATCAGAACGCCCCAAAACATACAAGCACGAATTTCCACGACAAAATATGTTTTGGACTGTGATGGTACATGATGCTATGATTTCCAACCGCAGCGAGACAAACGGCATCGGCCTCGTTGCCACCAGAGGGAAGATGCCCCGTCCACCGAAGGAGGATGAATCAATGTCCAGGAGAGCAACAAGGGTAAGGGTCACGAGCGACATGCAGTATGCGGACATCCCTTACTTCCTCACCACGGCAGACGTGGAGGTACTCACGGGCCAGAGCCAGGCGACCATCCGCCGGGCGATCCGCGAGGGGAAGATCAAGGCCGACCTCATCGGCGGCCAGTACCGCATCTGCCGCGACACGATCTTCCAGAACACGAAGGAGGCCCTGAGTGCTTAACGTGAACCTTGCCGGCGCCGACTGGCGCATCTGGGACCTTCACGCGGAGGGCTTCGCGGTTCGGCGCATCGCGGCCATGACCGGCGCGACCGACGACAAGGTGCGCTCGGTCGTCACCGGCGTGTGGCACGACGAGAAGCTGGCCGCCCGCGAGGCCAAGCGCAAGAGCGCGGCGTAAGGCGGCCCCATGTTGCGCATCGAGAAGATCTGCGGGAAGAAGGGTACCCAGGCGATGATCGTGAAGCGCACGGGCATAGGGGCCCCGGCCGTGTCGCGCATCGTGCGCGGGCTGGAACCGCCCTACCCGAAGCGCGGGCGCGCCATAGCCGACGCCGTGGGGTGGACCGGCGATTGGCGCGAGCTGTTTGAACACGAGGAAGGAGAGCAGGAGAATGGCACGTAAAGGCAAGGGCACGACGACCGGCGGCCACTACTTTGGCGAGTGCGGGGCCACCGGGCGCCGTTTGCGGAAGCGCAGCGCACTTCCGAGCGAATCATACCATTTGCGGCAACCGCTCGTTTCCGGGGGCCGCACGCCGGGAAGGATTCGGCGATGAAGGGGCGCGTGGCAGAGCGCGACATCGAGTTCCTGCGCGGCTGCACCGAGACCGTCGTGCGCGAGCTGTTCGGCGTGACCGACCCGTCGCGCCCGATGCGCTGCCCGAGCCCCGACCACGACGACAACGACCCATCCGCGCACTTCTACGTGAAGGACGGCCTGGTGCACTGCTTCGGCTGCGACGGAACCTGGGACGTGTTCGCGCTCGTCGGGATGGTGTTCGGCATATCCGGGTTCCGCGAGCAGGTGGAGAAGGTCGCCGAGATCGTGGGCTACCGCCTGTCGGATTCCGATGACGGCCCGAAGCCGAGGCCCAGGCGCAAGGCGAAGGCGAGGCCGCCCTTCGACGATCCGAAGCCGGCCGGGGGCGAAAGCTGCTACGAGGCGATCGGCCATGCGTTCGGCGACCTGTACGCGCCGGGAAACGAGGTCGGGCGGCGCTGGCTGCGGCACCGTTGCCTGGACGACGGCGACGCGGCCCGCTACGCGTTGGGCTT
>JAFUBE010000629.1 GCA_017460365.1 Eggerthellaceae bacterium | reverse complement strand
GTCGGGGTGGCGGTCAGCGACCCTGGCGAGCGCGTGGCGTCGCCGGTGTGCGTGCTGCCGGCCGATGAGGTGCGAACCTGTGCGCGTTCGTTTCGCAGGCAGCTCGAAGATTGGGAACCCGAGCTCATCGTGTGCGGCCTGCCCAAAACGCTCGCTGGCGAAGAGGGCCCGCAAGCAGAACGGATCCGAGCTTTCGCAGCCGAAGTCGAGATTGCGACTAATCTTCCCGTGGAATTCGTCGACGAGCGTCTCAGCTCGTCCCAGGCCAAACGGAGTTTGCGTGAAAAGGGCCTGAGCGAGAAGGCCATGCGCGGCAAAGTGGATATGATAGCGGCAAGTATGTTCCTGCAAGCCTGGTTGGACGCACGTCGCTAACCGGGTGCGACCAGTGAGGATTTACATGTCTCCGCGAAAGAACGTGACGTATTCGTCTCGGCCTAATCACGCAGCTCGCTCCGCCCACGCCAAGGGTGAGAAAATGTTCCGCACCTACGACACGAGCGCCATCCGCCCGAAGCGCAATCCTGTGCCCGCCATCATCGCGATTGCTGTGCTCGTGATCGCCGCAATCGCCATCATCGTGGGACTGGTCAGCTTCGCGCGCGGTTGCGCGTCCACTCCGCAGGTTGCGAAGGGCACGGAGGTGCAGGTCATCATAAACGACGGCGAAGCCGCCAAGTCGGTCGCTAAAACGCTGGTCGACGCGGGGCTCATATCGAACCCCAACGATTTCACCGATCGCCTGAGTTCGCTCGGCGGCGATAACAGCCTGCAACCTGGCACGTACACGCTCACGGGCGGCCAGTCGGTCGACGAGATCATCGCGGTGCTGCAAACGCCCGTCGCGCTACCCACCATCACGGTGCCCGAGGGGTCAACGCTCGCCCAGACGGCCGCCATCGTGGCCACGGCGAGCGAGAACCGCATCACTGCCGAGGCGTTTACTGCCGCAGCGAGCAACGCGTCGACATATGCGGGTGATTATGAGTTCTTAGCTGGCGCGGGGCAGAACTCGCTCGAAGGCTTCCTGTTCCCCAAGACTTACCCCATTGCCGAAGATTCAACGGCCGAATCGATCGTGCGGGCGATGCTCGACCAGTTCGGCGCTGAGACGGCATCGCTCGACTTGTCGTATGCCGAGTCGAAGGGGCTTGGCCTGTACGACGTTGTGAAGCTCGCGTCGATCGTCGAGAAGGAATCTGACGCCGCCCATCGCGCCGAGGTCGCATCGGTGTTCTACAACCGCCTTTCCGACGGCTGGATGTTGCAATCCGATGCCACGGTCGCCTACGTGGTCGGCCACGACCCCACCGCTCAGGATGTCGAAACCTACAACGATTACAACACGTACTTCATCGAGGGCTTGCCGCCCACGCCCATCAACTCGCCGAGTCTCGACTGCCTGAAAGCAGTGTGCTCGCCGGCGCAAACGGGTTACTATTACTTCTACTTCGAACCCGACAGCTCGGGCAACATGGTTTACTCGTTCAGCGCGACGTACGAGGAACACCAGCAGAACTTCCAGTACGAAGGGTAATGGCCGAGCAGCTCTACATCCTGGGACATCCGGTGGCGCATTCGAAGTCGCCGGCGATGCATAATGCCGCGTACCGGGCGCTGGGGCTCGACTGGAATTACGGGTTTGCCGACTGTCCGACCGAAGCCGAGGCACGGGCGTTCCTCGCGCAGGCCGGATGGCTTGCGCTCAACATCACCATGCCGTACAAACCGCTCGCGTTCGAGGCAGCCACCTGGCGAAGTGATGCTGCGCAACAGGCCAAGGGCGCAAACGTGCTGGTGCGCTGCGGCGACGAGTTGCTTGCCGACAACACCGATGGGAAAGGCTGCGTTTCCTACCTGCAACGATGCGGGATCGACTTCGACGGTGCGCGCGTGGTTGTATGCGGGACCGGCCCCACATCGCTGGCGATTTTGCATGCGGCTGTTCGGGTGGGAGCTGAACAGGTTGCGCTCTTGGGGCGCGACGTTGCGAAGGCGGCTCGGGCGCTCCCGGCGGGTGAACCGGCTTTCATCGCGGGATCGTACATGGAATCTCCCGGCCTGATCGCTCAAGCCGATGTCGTAGTCGACGCCACGCCGCTCGGCATGCGTCCAGGTGACCCCGCTCCGTTCGACACCGCCCTGCTCCGTGCCGGTCAGACCGTGTTCGATGTCGTGTATGGACACGGCACGACCGCGCTCGTCGCCGCTGCGCGCGTCGCGGGCTGCGCTGCTTACGATGGCGCTGGCATGCTCGTCGCCCAGGCTGTTGAAACCGTTCGCGATATCGTGGCATGGCTCGACTTGCCCGTCGACCTGGCCGCCTGCGACCTTTTCGCCATCATGGCCCAAGCCGCCGGCTTCGACCTGCAAGCGTAAGCCGCCCCCGTCGCGCCCGGAGGTGCCCGAACTGCCCCACTTTGGGTCTGGCAGTAAGTGGGGCAGTTCGGGCCTGGCTGGAAGCGGTTTGCCGTTCTTGCCCGTGATTGCCGTATAATCGAGCAAAAACACCGACGAAAGCGGGCACTATGCGCTATATGACAGCAGGTGAGAGCCATGGACCGCAGCTCACGGCCATCGTCGAGGGCGTTCCTGCGGGGCTGCACATCTCTGAAGAGAGCATCAATGCCGACCTTGCGCGCCGCCAGTCCGGTTATGGGCGCGGCGGCCGCCAGCTCATCGAAACCGACCGGGTGCGCATTGCCTCGGGTGTGCGTTTCGGCCGCACGATCGGCTCGCCCATCACGCTCGTGGTCGAGAACCGCGATTGGCAGAACTGGACCGACCGCATGGCCGTGTTCGGCGACGCGCCCTCCGACCTTCAACGCGAAACAACGCCGCGCCCCGGCCATGCCGACTTGGTGGGTGCGCT
>JAFUBE010000001.1 GCA_017460365.1 Eggerthellaceae bacterium | reverse complement strand
CGCAGCGATTTGAAAGGCGGTTACATTATACATGGCAAGCAAGCGAATTCACACGGATAGCGAAACACCTGTACGCGTGGCGGTATACGCCCGCTTCTCATGCGACAAGCAGCGCGACGAATCAATCGAGGATCAGGTTCGCGAAGCGAAGCGCTATTGCGCCGAGCGCAACTACGAGATTATGAAAGTGTATCCGGATTTCGCAATATCCGGGCGAAGTGACGATCGGCCGCAGTTCCTTCAGATGATCGAGGATGCAAGAATCGGTGCGTTCGATGTCGTGCTCGTTTGGAAGATGGATCGTTTCGCGCGAAACATGCAAGACCAGTACTATTACGAGAAATTGATAAACGATGCAGGCGTTCGGCTTGAAAGCGTGAAGGAGCACATATCGGGGAACAGTATCGAAGCGTCGATGTCGAAGGGCATGCTTGCCATATTCGCGCAGGTTCGATCACAGCAAAGCGCTGAAGACACGATGAGGGGAATGCTCGGCAAGGCCGAGAAATGCCAGTACCTCGGCATCCATTGGTTCGGCTACTCGCATGACGGCGACGAGATCATACTCGATCCGGTCGAAGCTCCTATTGCGCGCGAGATACACATGAGGTACATCCAGGGACAATCGCAGAAAGACATCGTTGGCTGGCTCAACCGAATCGAGGTTCGGGGAGCGGGTGGTAAGCCCGTGGGCAACACGTTCGTTACGGGAGTGCTGAAGAACATGGTCTACGCGGGCGTGTACACATGGGGCAAGCTGAAGGACGAGCGGGGGAGCGTCGTGAAGGATTCCGACGGGAAGCCGATCCCGCTTGTGCGCGTCGAAGATGGAGTGCCGGCTATCGTCACGAAAGACGAGAAGGAACGGTGCCTATGGAGGTTGAAGTACCGGAAACACGCGAACGCGAAAGCCGATTACATGCTTTCGGGAAAGCTGTTCTGCTCCGAATGCGGCCGACCGATGCACGGGGAGGTATGCACGAATCATGACGGAGTGCTGTTCTATCGGTATTGTTGCCAGGGCAAGCGTAAAGCCTGCAACGGCATTTACTGGAAAGATCAGGTTGAGTCGGCAATCGCAAAGACGATTCGCAAGATATTAGTGAAACCCGATGTTGCGGAGCTGATCGCCGACGGTTTCATGAAATACCGGGGCAACAGGAAACCCGAGGCGACAATCGAAGCGCTGAACGCCAGCTTGAAAGAAATCGACAAGCAGCGTAGGCGATTCATAAAAGCAATCGAGGACGGGATTCCATACAAGCATATTAAAGACAAGATGGAAAAGCTCGATGAACAGCAAGCGGTGACGGAGAAGAAGATCGCCGAACTTGAGCGGGCGAAATGCGAGATCACAAAAGCGGATGTATTGCAGTTCTTAGAGCTTGTTGCGAGCGGCATGCGCACGGACGAGGAGTTATTGAAGGCGTTCGTTTCCCAAGTTTGGGTTTCGGAGAATCACGCAATGGCCGTTATGAATTTCCAAGGCAAGACCAGCACGCCCTACGAAATCAATTGCGCACTAAAACAAATTCTCGAACCCGCAGGTCAAAAGCAGGTTCGAGAATCTAGTCTCTGGCTCCCCCCTGACGAAGATAAAACGAACCAAATCAAACGCTCAATAATTACAGCTCGCGGTGTGCCGGTAGTCTTCCTTGATAATGGATTTGGCATAATGGTCACCCTTGATGCAGCGTAAAACCATTCTATAAAACAACAAAAGCGCTCGAGGCCGAAGCCCCGAGCGCTACTTTCATTTTTGGCTGAAAGTTGCCGTTTCGCTTACATCGCATAGTCCCGTTCGCGCCTACGGCATCCGCACGCACCACGCCGAGTAATCGACGTATTCTTTCGGAAATCCCGAAATAATGTAGTGAACGCCGTCGAAGTCGAATTTGCTCACGCCGGTTGCCCTTGCTTGCCAGACCTGCCCGACAGTTTCGAGAACGGGCCGGTCTTTCGGCGCGGGCGAGAATTCGACTGCCTGCGCCTTATCTGGGAACGCAACCGTCTCGATTGCGTAGATCGCTCCTGCGACGGAGAGAATCATGGCAGCGTAAGCGGCGACAATCGCTAGGCTGTATTTCATGGCTGCTCCTAGCTGTACACGTTGTATCGCGGCTGTTCGCCGTCATCGCGCCAAGCCCGGAAAAGATCGAACTGCACGCCCTTCTCGCCGGCGAAGTCATCGCTCGAACCGCCCGTGTCGTGCGTGCCTTGCATGACGGGGTACCAGTCGCCGTAAATCTCGTGGAGCTGGTAGCTCACGGTCGGGTCGAAGATGCGAACGCGGTCAATTGGCCTATCGTCGCCGGCATATCCGTTCTCGGGGTCGTTCAGGTCGTAGTGGTTTACCTTCGGCCAGAAATCACCGTGAATCGTATCGGAAACCTGGTATTCGCCGACGCCATCCATGGCGATGTTGAGAATCGGCCTGCCTGGGACGCCAGCGTAATCGTCGCCGCTCCCGGTCGTATCGCGCCTGCCTACCATGTCGCCCTGCCAGCAGCAGCCGACGGTGCCGCCCGAGGGCGCGCCCGATCCAGCGGAGCAGCCCGAGGGCGCGCCGCTGTAATCGCTGCTGCCCGTGTGCCGCAGGATGCAGTTCCACGGGTAGTTGTAGAAACCGCACGTGTTCACCTCGGAACCCGTCTGGTCGCCGCGAGCGCCGCCCGCGATGTTACCGTTCTCGTCAATCGACGCTTGCGCTAGGCAATCACCGAGCCATACGGCGACGTGGTTGGCGTCGTTTAGCAGGATGTCGCCCGGTTGCCGGTCTGACCACGGCGAAAGCCGCTGCCATCCGTTAGCACAGAGCGCGTCGGATATATTGCCCGTGTAGCTCGCCCAGCCGGTTTCAAAGCCGGCGTATTGCAAGGCTACGATGGTTAGCTTCGAACAGTCGGTGTTGTACAGCCCGTTCCCGAAGAAATCGTTCGGGCGCAGGCTGTCGCGGTCGGTTTGCGAGTAGCCTACCTGATCGCTGTTCGCGGCCCATCGCATCGCATCGCAGAACTTTTGGATGCTCCCCATTGCTACGCCGCCTCTTTGGAATCGGGGACGATTGCTTTCTCTACGACCTTTTGAGACGTTGCCGATGCGCTGACGCTCGTGGTGCTGATCGTCTGCGACGCGCCAGCGCTCTTGCCGTCCACGTACGCCTCGCATGCCGCGTATATGCCTGCAGATAGCGCCATTCCAACGGCGCACCATTCGGGCGGCATGACACCGGCGACGCCCGTGCAGAAAACCGCGATGAACGCCGCGAGGCTCAACAAGAACTTGCGGCTCGTGATCTTGCGGATGAAATCGTTCCTAGTCATCTTCGCCCTCCTTTAGCTCGACATGCGGCATCTGCTTGTTCGCGGGGTTGCCCTCGACGTACCTGACCTCGCGGCCTTTGATGAACGCGAGGGACGCGAACTCGACGCCGAAGCAAGCGAAGAAGAACCCGATGAGCACCGGGTCAACCGCCTTCGTGTACCAATAGAAAACGAGGCACGTCACCGTGAACGCGAGGATCAGCACGAGGCATGTAGCGACTACGAGTTTGCTGTACGCCGGTTTCGCCTTCCCGATTTCCAAATCGTCGTAGTCATCGAAATCGTCGTATTCCTCCACCTTCGCGATTTCGCCGTACGGAACTCTTGTATGATCCGCCATGGGTATCACCTCTCTACTTGTCGATTAGGAACTGCTCCACTTCGTCTCGCGTGACGCGGAGCTGTTCCTTGTGGTTTCCATCTATCTCGTGGCTCATGATTTGCATGAGGCTCTTGAGCATCAGCTTCGATTCCGCTTCCTGTTCGTCTTGCCTACGCTCAAGCGCCTCGATGCGGCGCTTGTCGGATGCGAGGTAGTCCATCATCTGCTCGATGCTGTCGGTGTTCTCGGCGCTCGGCTTGCGAACCCATCGGTACAGTTTCACGAGGACGGCGATAGCGCCGCCGAGCGTGATGATCGCTCCGCAGATTCCCATGATGTAGAGCCATGCCGTTTCGGCCTGGATGACCTGTTCCATTTCCCACCCCCTATCGGTAATCGCTGTGTTCGGGCATTAAAAAACCCCCGCGGGAGCGGGGGTCGAGGTTAGCTTCGGTTCGGCAAATCAGCCTGCGGGGGGGTGCCTTCAATGCGCGTTCCAGGGCGGCGTCGCGCTCGGCGGCCATCCTGTTCACGGTGTTGTGCGCGTCGATCTTCGACGCGTAGGATTGCCACGATTGCCATGACTGGTACTCCGATTCCCCCGTGATCTCGCCTTCGGCGAGCTTGCGGGCGTTTGCCTTGATTCGCTTTCGCTCGCGGGCGATGTTCGCCCGGTCGAGCCGCATCACGATCTTTCCCGTTTCCGACACGAACACGCGCTTCTTGAGGTACTTGAACGATCCTCCGTCGAGGCGCGTGATGTTCGTCGCTTTCGGGTTCAGGGTCAATCCGCGCGCGAGCGAGAGCGATTCAACGCACCCCAACGCGAGCACCAGGTCATCGGTTTCGCCTATCAGATAGGAATCGTCCATGTAGCGCCCGTAACAGTGAAAGCCCATGGTGTCTTTCAGGAAATGGTCTATCGGGTTGACGTAGAACACCGCCGAAATCTGGCTGATCTCGCTCCCGAGTCCCAAACCCGTATCGCCCTCGAAGCAGTCGATGAAGTAACAGGTGATGTCGTACAGCCGATCGTCCATGTCGAGCTTTCGGTACATGGCCTTCAGCTCGTCGTGCCTGACGCTCCCGAAATAGTCGTGGTAGTCCATGACGAGCACGCCGCCCGCGCGGCCGTGCCGCGCGTGCCACCATCGCAGGTGCTCGCGCAGCTCCTTCAGCGCCGTTTCCGTGCCATGCCCCGGAAGCGTTGCGTGGTTCGATGCTATGAGCTTGGGCATGATGAGCGGGCGCAGGGCGTATTGCACGAGGCACTTTTGGACGGTTCGCTCGCTTATGTGTATCGACTGGATGTGTCGGGTCTTCCCGCGCTCCACGATCGTGAAGTGGTTGAAGCCCTTCGACCGGTACACGCCGCGTTCCAGCTCGTCTTTGAGACGAGCGACCCATATCAGCACCGAACTCTCGAACATTTGCGTCGATGCCTTCCAGCGAACGCCGTTGCAGCACTCGTGGGCGCAATCGTAGAGGTGTTCGAAGGTGAACACCTCATCGAAGGTCAGCATGCCGCCCCGGCGTATGCCGTATCGCGCGAGCGCAAGCCCCCACGCGAGCGGCGGCGTTCATTCGGCCTTGCGGCCATGGTCACGCCTCCCTGCATCCTCTCGCCGCGCCTTGCGGCGCGCGACGCCCGTATGCTTTCGCCGTGGTTACTCGCCTTGGGCTTTCGGGAAGCATCCGCAGGGCGCGACGCCATTATTGTTGCTGGCGTTGTTGTTATTGGCGGTGCCGTCGGAGTTGACATTACAGAAGTTGGTCGTGTTGGAACCGTTAGGGGAACGCTCCCACCAGTTGTTCGCGCTACATCCGAGGCGTAACCGTCAGCTATTGTACTTCCGAAACCGCTCCGTGTCACTTTTCAGCACCCCGCTAATAAGTCTGATTTCCTTGTCGCAGATGGCACCGATCCGCTCCATTCGCGAGTTCAGCTTCGACCGACGGGCGATCTTCTCGTCGCTCTCCATGATCTCACCCTTATTGCGCTGCAGACCGCGAGCGGCTTTCAACACCTCGAAATAGACTTGCGCGAGCGCTGCGACCGCATGCGTCTTGGCGCGCGCTTCGATCAAGTGGGCGCGCCGCTGAAGATAGTCGGCCTCGGCGCGGACGCCTTTCGACGGGTGAATCGAGTTCGCCTGGATGGTTTCGGAATACACATCGAGCGCGAGGTTCACGAGCCGGTCGCCATAGGTGAGCATGTACTTCTTTGGCCCGTTGGCTACCGTCTGCGCGATCTCGACGTTCAGCACGCGAGCCGTCTCCACGAACTGCGCGAGCGACTGTTCTCTTTCATGTGTCGGTACGCTCATAAGACCCCATAATAACCGAAAAACCGCCTATACCCTTTAACGCCTCCGGCTAACGCCGGAGGCGATGGTTAGGATATTAGAAGCAGCCGCAGGGCGCGACGCCAACATAGCCGCTGGCGCTGTAGAGATCGGCGGTGCCGTCGGAGTAGACAGCACAGAAGTAGGCCGCGTTGGAACCGCGAGGGGAACGCTCCCACCAAGTGGCCGCGCTACCTTCCGCGCCGGCTTTCTTGATGCGATTCTCTGCCGTTTCGTACCATTCATACTGCGAAAGCGATGCTTCGTCGGTCGAGTTCGCGTAGGTATTGGTTCCGAACACTTCCTTCTCGGCGGGGAGGAAGATGTAATCGGAGCTCGCAGTTGTTCCCCGTGCGTTGCCCTTCGTTGCCGTGACGATGCTTACCTCTTTAAGCAGCGACTGCATCGCGCTCGGCAACGCTGCCTTGAACACGTTCTGGCACCATGTTCGCCGCGCGGAGCCGTGCCAGCCGTTCGCGTTGGTGTTGGTGCTCTCCATGTAGCCGTACTCGCCGGCCGTGCCGTTCGATAGGAAGTTCTTCAACCCCCAGACGACAGCGGCCTTCGTCTTGGACGTGCCGAGCGCCGTCTTCTGCGCGCTCGTGAGATCGTAATGGTCGAAGTCCATTAGCACGACCTCTACATCTTGCGCGACATGCGATTCGCCGACGCCGGTCGCCTCCATGGCCGATAGCGGGACGGTGCGGGTGTCGCCGACGCTCCAATAATCGGAAAGGCTGATCTCGCCGGAGTAATGTGCCTCGATCATGGAAACAATGTCGCTAAACGAGCTGTTCGCCCAGGACACAGCCGACCACGACGGGGTAGCCGACGACGTTGCCGCGACGCCTATAGCGCCGCCCGCAGAGATCGGGAACGCCGCGTAGAAATACGTCGTCCCATTCTCTAGCCCCGTGTCCTGGTATCCGCTCGTGGCGTAAGCGTCATGCGTGGTCGACATGGTCACGAGCGTGCCGTCTGACGGGCTTTGTGGTGTCGAACCCGTCTTTCGTACTAAAGCCGTCGCCTTCCATACCGAGTACGCCCCGTTAGAATACGTCATTTCTTCCGGGTCGCTCCACTTGATCCTTATGGTGGTCTTTCCCGTCGCCTCCGCGACCATGCCGGTGGGCGACGCCGGAGCTCCGTTTGCCGACCCGAGCTGTTCCCACCTTTCGCCGTTCCATGCGTACTCGGAGTTGTCGGAAGAAACGAACCAAACATCGCCGACTTTGTTCCCGGTTGCCGGTAGCTCTGCCGCCGACGATTTCACCCCCTTGTACCTGAACACGGATGTGAGAGCTGCGTTGATCGCAGTCTGCACGTCATCGGCGGTTATGTAGCCAGCTTGCTCCATCGCCTCCGCGATGCTGTCGTAGACGATCGCAAGCTCAGCTTCTTCGTCAGATAGCACGAAATGCGACAGGAACCTGCGCTCGTAGGTAGACTCGCTGGACGCCGGCACGACCTCGGGCTCGTCTGTGTACGCGTATGAGAACAGCACCTCGTCACTCGACTCGGCTTGGGCGTACACACCGAACTCGCTTATCTCCGTGCCGCCGGCGACCGTCGTGTTGTCCATGTCTGCGACGACGGCTAGTCCGCCGTCCTCTCTGCGCACTGCTGTCACCGGGATATATGCAGCCCTGGCTATAAGCTCCTCCATCTCGCTTGGGTCGTCTTCTTCCGGGTCGAACGAGCCGGTGCCGACCGCGCAGCGCGTGAACTCGACCGACTCCTCGCTCGAGAGCGCGTCGGCGAGTAGCTGCGAGCCCAGTTCCGTCAACGTCTGAATCATCAGTCCCTCCTTACGGTCATTTCGTCGGTTCGACGACCATGCGCCCAGACGGACGCATGAACAGTGGATTCCGACCCGATGGTTGCGATCACCCCATCGAGTACGGCTGACTTCCGCTTCACTCCGCTGAGCACGGCGAGGAACTTCTCGGCTTCCTCGTCGCCCCGGCTAAAGCTCTCCGCTTCTACCATGAAGTGGTTCGGGTCGCCCCCGTAGTCGAACCATTCGGTTATCACCGCGCGGCCGGCAAAGTAGATGTTCAGGATCTCTTCGAGCGCCCACTTCGTTCCCAGCGCGGCTTGTATTCGCTTGCTGTTCTTGACAACACCGCGCTTGGCCTCGACATCTGCGGTCTTGTCGTACCAGATGATGTTGAGCTCTTCGGCGAGCGCGTCGAGCGTCGCTTCGCCGAGAACGTCGATCGAGTCCCAAACGCTGTACGTGCGCGTCGCCGCAGAAACGTCGGCCCCGAAGTCGTCGACGATCGCCGACATCTCGGCATCGAACGCGTCAGATCGCATGAACTCCGGCAGCAACCACAGGCTCTCGATGTCGTCGTATCTGTCGGACATGATCACACCGCCTCGTGGGTCGCGTCGACGCTCGTGCATTTGGCGACGTGGCCCGTGGTGACGGCCGTCGCGGTCGGCTTGGTGACCTCGACCGTCTGAGCGCCGGCCGCGAACATGAGTGCCATGAGTTTTTGCGGGTTGATGGCACGCGCTATGGTCTCGTCTTGCCATTCCTTGTACGCGTCGATAGCGCCGCTATCGCCCTCGATTGCCGCGACAACCGCAGCCTCGTCTTCTGCCGAGCAGGTGTATTCGACCTCGATCTCGTACTCGACGCGCGCGGCGTTCTGGACGACGACGAGATCGCCGAGCGGCTTCACGTCATCGGCGCCACATGCCGCCTGGATGGCTGCGAGCTCCACGTTGGTGAACAGACCGCCGCCGGCCTTCACGACGTAGATGACGACGCGGTATTCCTCGTCGAGATCGGGAACCTGCACGTCCGCAACGTCGGCGTCGGATGCTTTCGCGACGGCGATGTAGCTCGCCTCGGTTCCGGTCGTGCTCACGGCGTTCTGTTTCAGGAGGATCCGCTGGCGGAACGCTTCGTTGCCCTCGTCGTCGTCCGGCTCGCCGTCAGTGCCGCCGTCCGTCGTGGTCACGTTCGCGACGGTCGCGCTGAACGACAGCGCCGAGCGCACGACGTTCACGCTGCCGGCGACGAGCCCGTTGTACTCGCTGCCGACGTCGGTCGCCGTTGCGGCAACGTCGACGCTCGTCTCGCCGGCGGCGATTGTGGCATCGCTGTCGGTAGCGAAGGCGAAGCCATCGGGGGTCGACGCGACGGTTCCGACCGGAACCGTGACGGCGTAGGGCTGCGCTGCCGGGACGGTGAACCTGAGCGTGCATGTGGCCGGTTCGGCCTCGATGCGCTCGCATCCGTACATCTCGCCGAGCCCGTCGAGCACTTCGCCGCGCGCGTAGCGCAACATCTTCTGCTTCGCCACGTCCTCGACATCGGCGAGCACGGCGAGCATGTACGCCGTCAGGGCTTCGGCGAACACGCGCCGCTCGTCACCCTCCGGCAGAACCTCGCCCGTCGCCTCTTGCAGACGCGAGATTATGTTGTCGTGGATCGCCTGGGCGTCGTATTCGAGGAACATGCCCATCAATCATCACCCTCCCAGTAGTCGTCTGATTCTTCGTTGATGCTCGATTGCACGATCTCGACCGTGAACGACGCCCCGCTCACGTCGTCTGACTCGCCGAAGTCGAGCTCGACCGCATCGATGTCGATGCGGTCTTCGTAGGTTCCCAGGACGCTACGCGCCGCCTCATCGAGATACCCTTCCGCTTCGTCGAATGGCATGTCGTAGATGTCGGGATCCATCCCCTTCGTCCGGGAGAACGGCACTTCGCGCTGCTTCATGGCGAGCAGGTTGTGCGAGCATGCTGCCATGCTTGAATTTCCCTCTGCGAGCACGTTTCATCACCCCGTTCGCCGCTTGTTAAGCTTCTGCTTCTTCTTCTTCGACTTCTTCTTGATGGCCTTCTTGAACTGCTTCTTCTCGCTTTTCAGCGTCTTCGAGTTGGTCATCTTGAAATGGAGCTCGATCGTGCATGCGACGATAGTCCCGCGAACTTGCTGTATGTCGGACACGTTTACGCCGACGAGCCTGTACTTGCGCGCGGCTCCGAACGCCGTCGTGCCGAGATAGAACGGCGCAGCCTTCCCGACCCGCGAGTTCCAAGTGCGGATTTGCTGTGCGAGGTCGATCTTCGTGAAGAACTCCTTGTGCAGCGTGAACCGGAAATCGAACTCGATAGGGCCCTTGTGGGCTGCAATCGTTTTCTTCTTCTTGCCGGATCCCTTCGTCTGCTTGGCGACCCATTCGCGGCTCATGGAGATCTCGTCGAACATGCAGATCTGGTCAGCCGTGAGCTTCCAGAACGCATACGTGCCCCAGCGCGCTATGGGGTTCTTCGCCTTGATCTTGTCTTTCGCCTTGTTCCTCTGCGCTTTGGTTCCGGTGACTAAGCTCATAGCGTCCTCCACCATGTCTTGCTTGATTGTTCCGCGAAGTCGTTGCGCACCCTCGTGACGACCGAGCGGCCTGATATCGACGGCGTTTTCTCGCACGAGACGACGCACACGGAGCCCGGCGAGTACGGCGAGAGCGAGCTTCCGCGCACGTATCCCGCCGACCGCCTCGCGTTCTCGTGCGCGAGCACGCCGGAGCACGCCCGCCTCAGCTCTGCGGATCCGGGAAGGGCGATGCTCTTGTCGAGCACCACCGCCAGGCGCGGTTCGCCCTCCCCGCATTCCTCCATCAGCCCGCTCGCATCGGCCGTCGCCGGCTGGCTGACCGTGCATGACGCGAACGGCGCTTTCCGCGAGTACGCGTAATCGGATTCCTCGCCGAGCGCGACCGTCCCGACCGCCGTCCTCGACTCGACCCAACCGCGAGAGCACAGGTGAAGCCTGCCGTCGTACACGTCGAGCGTGCAGCCCGACACGACGGCAAGGCGCGACAGCACTGCTGCGGCGCCCTCGTCGTCCTGGCGCGCGTAGGCGATCGCCATGTCGTCGCATCCATGCGATTCGAACCCGAGCCCCAGCACCGTCGAGAGCTGGCCGGCGACGGTGAGCAGCGTCGTATCGCGCCACTCCCGCACGGCGCGAGCGTCCGCGATCGGCATCGCCGTCGCGTGGATCGCGTACCCGCCAGATTGCGGCTCAACCTTGTCGACGTACATCGCGCCCGTTGCCGCGATGCCCTCTTCGACGACGGCGATGCGCTCGCCGGGCTGCGGGCCCCACTTGTCCCACAGCCCGGCTGCGTCGTCGAACTCAACCGACAGCCACGGTACGCGCCCGATCTCGCATGCTTCGTACACGCATCGGGACACTGTTACCTCGTCGGTGATGTCCGTTCCCTCGTAGCTCAGGATCATAGCGGTCGCCTCCACGGTGCGACGGTTTCCGCTCCTGTGTCGCTGTCGTAGATCGGCACTTTGAGCTCTACGTCGGCATCGAACACCACGACGCCGCTGTATTCGGGATTCAGGTCTACGATGTCCGTGGCAAGGTACTCGTCGCCATAGAGGTCATACGCGATCAGGTCGAAGGTGTCGCTCTGAGTCGTCGTGTAGTACCCGTGATCAGAATACTGCGGCATAGCTAGCGCCCCTTTCCATGGCGTACTCGTCGAAGAAGTCGAAGAACTCATCGCGCGCCGCGCGTAGTTGCGTCATGACATCGCCTGCATCGTCTCCGGATACGCTCACTTGCGGGGCGAACGTGACGCCGCCGAAGTCGATGGTCACGCCGCCCGACGTTCCCGACGAGCCAGCCGCCAGGGCCAGCGATCCTGTCGGGCTCGCGATGTCGGCCGACAGGTCGCTCGCGGTTCCGGCCGCGATGCCGCCCGTTGCGAAGGTGCGCAGCACGCCGAGCATCCGGCCCGCTGCGAGCCAATACCCAACGTTTGCATCGTGATACCTGTGGTCGAAGCTGATGACGGCTTCGGTGCCCGCCTCGCCAGCGATGGCGATCGGGCCGTTAGTGAAACCGCCCCTCGCGTACCATTGCACGGTAGGCAGCGGGATAGACAGATCGCCCACCTTGATATCACCCCAACTCACATGCGGGGTCGGGAAGTGTATCGAGCCTATCGCCTCGGTGATGCGCTGCCCGATGCCGCTGAAAAAGCCGACGATCTGGCCGGGAATCGACGATATGACGCTCACGACATTGTTGAACACCGACGAGAAGATTCCGGGTATGCCCGAAATCGCTCTTCCCACGTTGCCGGGGAGGGAGCTGATGAACTCGAATGCGCGCTGTATCGCGCCGATGACGAACGCGGCGGCAGAGTCGAAGAACCCGCCGATCGCACCCGGTATGCTTGACACAGTGTCGATCACGCCGGTGACGAAGCCGGAAACAGCGCCGGCCGCTTCCCCGATGAAATCGAACAGCACGGCGAACCCTTCGAGCAGGTAGCCGAAGCCATCAAGCGCGCTCTCGACGAATGAACTGATCTGCGGAGCGACATAATCGGCGATGATCCCGCCGACGAATTCGAGCGCCGCCCCAAGCTGCTCCGTGAGCCTGCTGATACCGGGAAGGTGCTTCTGTAGGCGCTCGAACCCGCTCTGCAATCCTCCCCATACCCCTTGGCTGATCGTCTTCAGGATTTCGAAAGCCTGGACGAGCGCGCCGCCTACGAACTCGGCCATCGTCTGAATGTACGGCAGCGCCGCAGATGCGGCGTCGCCCACCATTTGCAGGAACGACGACAAGCCCGATCCCGCCATGCGCGCCATGTCGTCGGCCATCGTCCCGAAGTCGGCAGCGCCGAACATGTCGGAGATCGGCGCGAATGACTCCGCGACGGCCTCGAAGTCGAAGGCCGACATGAACACGTCGGTGAACCGCCCGATCGCCGTCGCCGCGTCCTGGACGAACGGTATGACCACCCCGACCAGGAAATCGGACGCCGCGACGGCGATCGGCGCGAACACGTCCGCGAGCGCGACGTTCACGTTCTGCCATGCGAGGTCGATTTTCTCGGTCACGGTGAGCGTGTCCTTGTAGACCTGATCGAGCGCGCCTTCGCTGCCATCGGTTACGGCCTCGTACATCTTCTCGAAGTCGAGCTGGCCTTGCTTGGCGGCGTCGTACATCGCGACGCCGGCGCGGGATCCGAACAGCTCGATCGCGCCCTGGGCGTCGATCGTGCCTTCGCCCACGCCTTTCACGAACTCGCTGAAACCGTCCTTCGCCGACACTCCGGCCTTGTTCCACTCGGCGACGCCCTTCTTCATGCCCGCGAGCACGGTCGACGTGTTCGCGCCGACCTTCTCGAAGTTCGCGAGCAGCGCGATCGATTCGTCGGTCGTGAACCCGAGCTCGCGGAAGCTGGCGGCGTTCTCGGTGACGCTCTTGGCGAGAGTGCCGACGTTGATCCCGGCTTGCTGGCCGGCGACCGTGAGGGTGTCGAGCACGTTCGCGTACTCGCTCGCGTCGATGCCGGCGTTGTTCATCATCCTGGATACGTCCTGGATGGCCGCTGTCGCGTCCTGGCCGGTGATCTTCGCGTATTTCAAGGCTTGCTCGCTTGCCGCTTCCAGCGCTTCGCCTTCCAGCCCGAATCGGGTGTTCAGCTCGCCAACGGCGCTGCCGATGTCGCCGAAATCGCCCACGACGTTCTTGGAAACGTCCTTGTAAACGTCGACGAGCTCTTTCGCCGCGTCGCCGGTCGCGCCGGTCGCGATGATCACGTTGTTCGCGCCGGCTTCGACCTGCTCGTAGGCTTCCATGCCCTTCTTCGCGAGCATGACGGTTCCTGCGGCGGCAGCGGCAGCGCCGGCTTTCACGGCGGTTCCGAGCGCACCGCCAACCCTTTTCAGGGATGCCATGTGCTTTTCTGCGGAAGACATCGACTTGAGCAGGGATCCATCGAGCTTGCCACCAAGCTCGATGATCGCCTTCATCGTCTTTGCCAAAGCCATCACCCCCTGTGTCTACGACGGGAGCGGGCGCGAGCCCGCTCCTTTTCAAGTTGCTTCTCTCTTCGCTTCCTCTCATCGGAAAGCTCAGCGGCCGCGTCTTCCAGCTCGGCGACCAGGGCCGTCATGGTCATGTTCGCCAGGTAGTCGATCGACGTGTGGTAGACGCGGCAGTAATCGCGCATGGCGCGGCGCAGCTCCCGCCCCCTTATTCCCGCTCTTGGAGGTAGGGTTCTGCTTCCGTTTCGTCCTCCGGCTCGTCGAAGTCCTCTTCTTCGTCCTCCTCCGCACCGGAAGTCATAAAATTTCGGCCGACCTTCATCAGCTTCGTGACATCGGGCCCCTTGACGCGCTCGATGTCCTCGACCGTGTACCCCGGATTCACAGCGATAACGGCCATGATCCCGAGGTACACGTGAAATCCGGCGTCGAGCTCTGCCACAGATGCGGGCGGCGTCCCGAGCATCATCGCCCTGGATGCCGCCCTGTTTTCTGCGTCGATGAACTGGTGGGCGCTGATCTCGTCGATGTCATACGAGAGCTCCCGGACGCGCTCCCCGTCGATGAGGATCGGCGTCTTCAAGAAAATGGTCTCTACCATTTCCGTTCTCCTTTCGTCTGCATGCGCCCCTTAAAGCAGTTGGTCGAACGAGCTCGAATAGTTGACGAGCTTCTTGCCGTCCCATGCTTCGAGCGTCCCGGTCAGGCGGTTCACGTGGAACACAACAACGCCGTCGACGGTCAGCTTGTACTCGTAAACCTCGAAGGTGCAATCGAACTCGGAAGTGCTGCCGACCTCGATATCGGCTGCGGGCATGTACGACTTCGGCAAGCAGCTCACCTGGGCTTTGCAGCCGACCGGCGAGACCTCGCCGGAGCTGTTCACCTTGTCTTGAACCCAATTGACCATGAGGTCTTTCTTGCCCGGCGTGCAGAGCTGGGCCGTGTTCGCGTCGACGCCGGTCTTGGTGATGGTCATATCCATCGCTTCGAGCGTGTTGAGAAGCGGGATGTTCATCGTTCCCATCAGACCGCCAACGTCCGTGGTCGCGGGCGTCACGGCCGGCAGCGTCACCTTGTAATCGTTGCCGATGAGCTCGCCGCTCTTGTAGATCGTCGCAGCCTCGACGACGGTCATCTTGTCAATGAAGTTCGCCATGATTACTCACCATCGCTCTCAATGTAGGCGTCGAAGCCATCGGTCGTGTAGGCGACGACGGCGCGCGCCGTCTTGAACTGCGGCGTCGGGGTTGCGGAAATGTCCCAGGTGAAGTTGCCCTGGATGATGTCGCCGGGCGTGTTGCTGCTCGGCAAGAACGCAACGGTCGGGCTCCCGACAAGCGCGCCCTGGGCAACGAGCCCGTCGAGCAAGCTTTGCTCGGAGAACAGGATCGTGTCGCGGAGCGCGATCGTCATCGGCTGGTCGATCGAGTTGATCCAGCGCGTCTGGAACCCGTTGATGATGTAGCACAGCATTCGGATGTTCGTGTCGAAGATCGCGCTCGCCTCGTTGTCGGCGGCGCTGTCGATGAATCCGGCCGTGTGACCGCCCCACAACCTTACCTGGCCTCCCCAGGCGATCGCGGTCGAAATGCCGTACTCGTTGAGCGAGTTGCCGTGCTCGTTGTAGAGCTTGACGGTCGTGCCGTTGGCGAGGCACACGCCGCCGCTAGAGACGACCGTGTTGGAAGCGGTGACGTAAGGAACGCCGTCGTTCCGCGCGTCGTTGCGCACCATCTCGCGCGCGTAGAGCGTCGACAGGTGGTAGATCTTGCCGGACGCGTCGCTCGCGCAGGGCCAGCAGACCTTCGAGTACTTGGAAGTGTAGCCGTTCGAAGCCTTCCAGGCGATCGCCGCCTCGATGGTCGCCGCGCTCGTCGGGATGTCGGCCAGGACGAAGCCGAGGAAATGCTCGTCAATCGCCTGGGTCTTGCTGACGAGAGCGGCGTAAACGGTCGGGTTGTCAGACCAGCCCGGCGCGATCAGGATGTTCGGGATCACGTTCTCAAGCGGATAGAGGTCGTCGATCGCGGCGATGGCGGAAACGATGTCGGATGCAGCGACGGTGTTAGGTGTCACGCGGCGATACGTCACGTCCTTCGCTCCGGTCGCTCCGGTCGCGCGGATGGTGGTCTTGCCGCTCACCCAATCGTAGCTCGCGCTCGTATTGTCGGCGGTGATGCCGTCGACGGCGATTGTCGAGACGATCGCGAGCTCGTCGGTGATGGTGCCAACGCCGTCAGCGAACGTGACGGAAACCTCCGTGTCGCTCGCCGCCTTGTGGGTGGCCGGGTCGAGAACGTTGATGCAGTAGAGCCCGCCGATGTTGTCGGACGATCCGCCAAGGAAGCTCTGCATGACCTCACAGAGCGTGAACTTGTCCCACGAATCGCTGTAGCCGAACTCGCTCTTCGCCGTGGCGTTCGACATCGCGATCGGCACGCCGACCATGCCGGTGTAGTCGGCGAGCAGATGCACCGGCAAGGTGCCGACCGCGACCGTCGCGCTCGAAGCTTCGGCGGCATTGGGCACGACGGCATCTTTCAGCGTGCCGTAGATGCCATGAGTGTAATTAGCCATCTTTCACCTCGTCTATAGCAGGTTTTCAAATCGTTTGTTTGCCGGGTACGCCCCGGTCAGCTCGAAATCGACCTTCCCCATCCAGTATGGGTAGAGGTCGGGAATCTCGCCTTCGATGTCGAAGTAACCGAACTGCACGCCACGGCTGAGGTTGACGGCGCAGCCGGCGATTACCTCGGCAGACCCGACAGCGACCGCCATCGCGTCGAGCCCGTTGTGCAAATCCCGCCAGCCGTCCTGGTCTCGGTGGAAGCCATCGGCGTCGTAATGACCCGGTGCCCAGATCGTGAGCACCAACCGCACGTTGAGCGTGCGGTTTCCTGATGACGCGTCGCTTCCCCCGAGCAGTTGCACGGCGATACTGGGCGCTTGCAACTGGCCTTGCGTGAGCCGCTCCTTGCCGGGAACGAACGACTGGTAAACCACCGGATGAGCCGTCTCGACCTCGAACCCGCCAACGCTGCCGTCGTCGGGTGGAACGAGGTATTCGAGCTTCGGCGCGATCTCGGAGGCGACCCATGCGGCCACGTCGTCAAGCGTCTTTGAAATGGTTCGCGGGGTCATCAGCGCGGCCTTTGCAACACGACCTCGGAGATTCCTCCGCGATCCTCCCAGCCCAGAACCGTCCAGTCGGAAGAGCCGACCATGAGCGCGTCGCCCGGCTTCCGCTTCGGCGGGAGGTCTGCGGTGCGGGCGTACATGACCATCGCATCGAGGCCGATCGCGTACTCGGTGAACCCGGAGAGCTCGCCGAGCCGATCCGAGTCGAATTGCACCTTGATAGATGCGCCTTCGACAACGGCCGTCTCGGCGAACTCATCAAGGTCGAGAACGAGGTCGACGTCTTCCGCGATGGCTTCGTTAAGCTTCATCGGACGACGACAGGGCTTCCGCGATCTCCCGCTTGGCGGCGCGGGGTCGCACTTCCACACCGCGATCGGCGGCGATCTTCAAGAGCTCTCCTTTGGTCAAGCCCTCGTAATCGCCTGCGGTGCCTTTCGAATCAATGGGCGGCTCGATGCGCTCGGCGGTTCCGTCCAACAGAAACGCCGCTTCTGCAGCGGCGTCGAAATAGTCAGTCTCGGTTCCGGCCGGGAATCGCCCAAGGCGTCTCAACAATCGAATCATCGCGGCACCTCCGCTGTCAACTCAGGCGGCGCGTCATCGTCGGCTTCGATAGCCTCTTCGGGCTCTTTGTCGGCGCTCTCGGCTTCGTCAATGCGCGCCTGCATCTCTGCCTTCGAGCCACGCGCGGAAACTCCGAGCTCGCGGCAACGCGCCTGCAGCTCAGCTTTCGACGGCTCCTTGACAGAACCCGGTACGCTCCGAACGTCTTCGCCGGATGCAGCGGCCTCGGATGCGACGGGCGCACCGACACGCTTCGCAACGCCGACCGCGATCAACTGCTCTTCGGCTTCGGGCGTGAGCCCGTCAAGCTCGCCGCCGAGCCCGATGATCTTGCGGCCGACAACGACCTTACCCTTTGCAACGATAAGCATGACGGCTCCTTTCCGGCGCTAAGCCAGCGCCTTGGTGACGCGCCAGGAATCGAGCGCGTAGGGATGCGGAAGCGGCGCGCTCTTCATTTCGATGCGCTGCTCGTCGTTATGGGCGTCGCTCAGCACGCGCGGAACCATTTCGGCGGTGTAGGTGTGATACTTGTTGTCCTCTTGCTCCATCTGCGTAATGGAACCGAACTTGGTAGCCCCGAAGCCGGTGCGCGGAATCGCGACGGCGTACTTGGGATTGATGAAGCTCGTTTCGACGCCGCCAATCGTGGCCTTCGCATTGTAGGTGTACACGTTGCACAGCTTACCGCCGAAGTTGAGCGCGCCGATGAAACCGACGCCGGGGAACTGCTGCAGGCCCGGATCGATGCGGCCGAAGTTGGCGTTAGCAACATCGAGCATCTTGAGCATTTGCGTATCAGTGAGGAAAAGCGTAACGAGCTCAGCGCCCAGGATGATATCGATATCGCCGTACTCGGCATCGATATCGTTCACCATAGCGGAAAGCTGCTCGTAGATCGACGCGCCGGCCGTGTCCCAATAGACCGTGCTGCCGCCGCTGGTGAATACCATCAGGTTACCGAAAGCCTGATCGTAATACTGGAACCGAACCTTTTGGTTGGTGTCGATCACGCAATCAACGTAACCGTTGATGATGATCTGACCGCACATCCATTCTTGCGTGCGCTGAACGCTCTTCTGCAGAAAAGCGAGGTCATCGGCAAGGTATTGCATGGCGCGCTGTTCCGGCGTTACCTCGTCGTAAAGCGTTTCGCCGATGCCCTTCTTTTCGAGCTGCGCGATGCTCATGTCACGCGCCGGGTTGATGAACGCCGGCATGAGCTCTTCGGCCGTGTAGTCCGGGCGCTCCATCAGCTTTGCGCCGGAATACGGGATGACGAACGGTGCGCAAAGATTGCCCTCATCAGTGCGCTCGATAAAGACCTTTTTCGTCTTGAAAATGTCGCGCGGCCCTGTCGGGAAAAAGCGCGTGCGCAGGAAAGAGCCGGGAACGCGCTCCTTCTTAACGACCTCGATCAGGTTGTTAGTACGATAGATAAGCATTGTCTGTTCCTTTCGCCTAGAGCAGGTAAATTCCATTGCCCTGCGCGCCGAGCACGTAGGCATCGGTGCTTACGTCAAGGCTGTTGATGGTCTTGACCTCGCCAACGTTGAACGCGCCGGAAACGTAGGCATCCACAACAACGGTCGCGTTCGTGGTGTCGGCGTCGTGATCGGCTGCGATGATTGCCACGATATCGCCGGCGATGGTGGTGTTTTCGCTTTCAGCGCCGGCAACGTAGAGCGTGCCGGAAGCGTTGATAACGGCCATGCCGCGAACCAGGGCAACTTGCGGATTAGTGACGATGATCGAGCGGTTAAGCACCGGATACCCGACCGCCAGCATCAGGTTATCGGCGTCAATCGTGTACGCCGGTTTGTTGAGCAGTTCAGTTGTCATGATCTTTCCTTTGCTATTCGAATCTTTCCTTCAACATTGCCGCCAGCATATCGACTTCGTTGCTCGCGTCGTTCGCGTTGTCGGTTACCTCGGCGGCAACCTGACCGCTGTTGGATGCGTCCACATCCGCGCACGCCTTGGCGAAATAGCCCGTGCGCTCAGCGTCTTCGGCGCGCATGGCGGCAAGCGCCAACTGCTCTGCGCTGATCGGCTCAGTGAAGAGCGCCGCCCGAACCATTGCATCGGGCACCTTGGCCGCAATGTCAAGAATGCCGGAAATGCGCTCGCGCTCTGCGAGCACGCCGCGCTGGTAGGCCGCTTCGAGCTCACCGGCCTGATCCTCTTCGGATTCGGCCTGCTCGCCCTCGGTTTCCTCGGCGGCTTCGGTTTCCTCGGCGGTTTCCTCTTCGGTTTCGGCTTGCGCCGCGCCCTCGGTTTCCTCGGCAGCTTCGGTTTCCTCGGCCTGTTCCTCAGTGGTTTCTGCGGCCTCGTCCCTCATGTTGTCCTTTTCCATAGTTTCACCCCCTTCGCCGCTCGCAACTCTGCTGTTCTCGTAAGCTTCCCGCATGGCTGCGAGACGGTCAGCGTCTATGGCCATGAGGTCAACGAAACCGCCTGCGCTCGCCGCAATGCCGGTAACGGCGCTGTTGGCTTGCGCAATGTCGGCTGCGCTATCGGTAACCCTGTCGATAAAGCCGTATTTCACGGCCTGCCGCGCATTAAGCGTGGTGTTCTCTTCCATGAGCGCGTATATCTCTTCGTCGCTCATGCCGGTCTTCGCGCGGTATGCCTCCATGATGTTCTCATCAATCGATTCCATGGCATGCATGGTCTGCCGCATGTCGTTGTGGTTCCCGGACGCCGAGCCGATGCAGTTGTGCATGAAGAATGTGCCCATGGGCGTGATTGAGTTTTCGGCCGCACACGCGATGATGCTCGCCGCGCTGGCCGCCTGCCCGACCACGCGGCATTCGATGTGGCCCGGATACGTGCGGATCGCCTCGTAAATCTCCGCTGCCGGCGCAACGTAGCCGCCAGGGCTGTTGATCTCCACGATCACGTCATCGCCGCCAGCCGCCCGAAGCTGCTGGACGAACGACTCGGATGCCGTGTAGCTGATCCCGAGGAAATCGTAAATCCACGAGTTGCCGCCCTCGATGATGCTTCCCTTAACTGCGATTCTGATTGCCATCTTGACTCTCCATTCCCTGATCGATTCGCAACGCTTTCTCGGTCGCAAGCTGCTCGATGTTCTCGGCGTAATCGCTGCCGTTCATCGCCAACGCTTCGCGCTCGCCGGTCGAAAGACCCGCCGCCATCTTCGCAACGGCCGCGTTTACCTCGACCGTCGGATTGAGCTGCCCCGGTGCCGGCCCCGTCCACGTTGCGCCGCACCATGCCGCGCGCCGGTAGTCATCGGCGAAGAAACCGGGCATGTCAACGATCCCCTTCGAAACCGCCTCGGCAAGCCATAGTTCGTAAATCGGCTGGCAAAAGTCAGCGGCGAACCATTCGCGATTAAGGCTAAAGAAGTTCCAGGCTTCCAAGAGCGCCCCGCGCGATGCGCTATAGCTTGCCGTGAACTGCATCAAGAGCAATTCGGCGGGAACGTTGAGCGCAGCGCCGATGTGCTTAGCCATGGCCCCGGTGAAACCGTCGAAGTTCGTGTTAGGCCGCTTCGCGTCCACGACCTGAACCGCTTCGCCCGGTTGCAGAAAGCCGATGTTACCGTTTCCCAGCGCAATCTCATCATCGGAATCAACCTCTTCGCCCTCCGGATAACCGCCGTCCGGGTTGAAAAAGCTCGTTCCCACGTCCCCGAAGTCGGGCGCTTGCCTATCTTCGGACGTGATGAAGACCGAAAAAAGGCCGTTGATAACGGCCGCCATGATCTCTGCTTCGGTGTAGCGCGTGAGCTGCTTGATGCTCTCGATAACCGGCGCAAGGTACGGAACGCCCCGGTACTGCGTCGGACGAATCGCGTTGAACACGTGAAGAACGTTCGGGTTGTCCGTCTTCTCGCCGCGCGCCGGAACGCGCACCCATTCGCGATTCTGGTACTGGTCGCGGTAGCCTTTCACGAAATGGTACGCCACGACGCGCCCCTGCGCGTCAATCTCGATGCCGTTGCGGATGCGGTTACCAGTTTCCGCGCACGTCACATCGACGCCGGCAAACCCCGAAAGATCGCCCGGATTGCAGCAAAGATCACCCTCCACAAGCCGGATGCACAGCCCCACGGGCCCCGCGCCGTCGTAGGCGTGAAGCGCGAAGACCTCGCCGCCGATAAGCCACGTGAGAATCGCCAATTGCTGCAGCTCGTAAAAGTTATTCTGGCCGGTAACGTCACAGCCCTTCGAGCTCGCCCATATGCCGAACTTGAACTTAACATCGGCCGCGATCTCATCGGCGCGTTCCTTGGTTATGCCGAGCTGCCGCCATGCGATCTTCGGTGACACGCGCAAGCCCGATCCAACGATGTGAACCAGGTTGCGGTTCACGGCGCTGGTCGCAACCGGCGCGTTGTAATACAGGCTCCGGCTTCGCTTGCGAAGCGTTTCAAGGTTGGCGTCAATGTCCTTTTGCGGCGAAGCGCTTTCATAATCCCAGCCCTTCATGGAGGGCTTCGACCTCGAAGCGCCGCCAGATGAATAGCCGTAAGCCCTGATCGCCGATACAGCGGCCTCGGCGGCATCGGCGCGCGCTGCGGCAAAGCGCTCTTCTGGGCTTCGCTTCTCCGCTTTGGCCTTGCCCTTCTTTTTCTTCTTTGTCATGACAACCCTATCCAATCGGAACGATCCGCTTGAAGCGCCGGCGCGTGGTGCCGTTCTCTTCGAGCGCTTCGATATCGGCCTCTAGCTCTTTGCGATAAAGGCGAAGCTGCTTCAAGTCTGCCCGTGTGACCGTGCGCGACCCGAGCGAATAGCTCTGGCCTGAAAGCACTTTCAATATCGCTTCGTCAACCGCATCGAGCATTTCGCGGTACTTCGCAATCCGCTCTTCCGTGCTGCTCATACGCTAAACCCCCTGCTAACCTTGCGCTTGCGCTTGACCTTCGGCGCTGCGACGCCGCGCCGCGCGCGCTCCAAAGCGGCCATGTCCGGATTAACCACGTTGAATGCGGCCAGCGCGTAGTTCCGGCAATCAAGCGCCTCATTCCGGCGATGCCCGGTGATCTTCTGCCATTGCCACTTCCCGGAAGGCGTCAACACCATGCGTTCGCTCGCAAGCCCGTTGAAGAACTCGGCATCGTAGCCGCGCGCCTTGTCGGCGGGAAAATGGCAGTACCGCGCCCCCGGAGTGCGAACCGTTAGCGCGCTCATGATCTTTTCCTTGCCGGCATCCACGCCCAGGACGTATAGCCAAACGGTTACGTTGCGCAACCGGCCGCGCGCGTCCGTCACGGTGATTATCTGCTTACTTGGCTGCGACGTGTATGGGATGCCCTCGCCGCCGCGCCCCTTGATAGCGAAAACATGCTTGCCCATGCGCGCCGCGCACTCGCGGTAAACGTCTTGTGTGTGGTGACCGCCCGAATCGACAAAGGTAACCGAAATCGGCAGTATCTTACCATCCGCATAGCGCCATTCGTGGCTAATGATCGCGTCAAGCTGCCGCCAAACGTTAGGCGATGCGTCAGAATCGGGCGCATCCGGACGCCCCCAAAGCACGCCGCGCTGGATGCCCCACGTCTCATCAAAAAGCCCGTGGCCTACAACCTCGTATTCCAGACGGTTGTCTTGCGTATCGACCCCGCACGTAAGGCACAAGACCCCATCCGGCAACTCTGCCGGGTACTCTTCGCGTCCCTCTGCGAGCTCGTCAACGTCGGCGATCTCGCCGCGTTCCTCCCATAGCTGCCCAAGCAGCGTGTTAAACACGGTTTTGAGCTTGCGCGAATCCTCGCCGGCTTCGAGAAACCGCCGAATAATGTGCTCCCATGAAACCCATGGGCTCGAAAACGCGTTGATCCAGAACGACCGCGTTCCGGATGCGATCGCATCAGGATTCTTCGCGATCCACTTGTGATCTGTATCGCGCATTTCCTTTTCGCTCGACATAGCCCCACATTCAGGGCAGCAATACGATATATCGCCGATTACGAACCGCTCATGGCTACCCTCCACAATCCTTTCGTGCTCGAATCTGATATTGTCAAACGTCACGAAACGGTATTCGCCGCAATGCGGACACTTGGCCGACCAGTATTCTTGCGTGCCTAACATGAACTCTGCCTCTATGGTCGAAGAGCCGCGCACAGTTGGCGTGCTTACCATCACAATTTTCGAGTTGTAAAACGTCGCAGTACGCGCCTCCAACAAGCCTGCCGGTGTGCCCTCGCCGCCAGCGTCCTTCGCCCAACGGTCGATCTCATCGCCGAACACGTAACGCGCCGGCACCGATGCAAGGTTTGCAGGGCTGTTGCTGCCGGTCATCGTGAGCATGCCGCCCGGAAACCGCTTCTTTAGCGTTGTGTTCGCCGCGCTTCGGCCCTTCGATTCGGCAACTTTGCGCCGAAGAGCCGCGCAATCGCGTATGGCCGGCGCGATCCTTCTCTTGCTGAAATCCTCGGCGTTGTCATTCGTCGGCGTCACCCACATCACGGGCCCCGGATCGATATCGATCACGTAGCCCAACATGTTTATGAGCGCTTCGGTCTTTCCGACCTGCGAGCTCGCGACAACGGCGATCTTCTTAACGGCCGGCTCCGTGAACGCGTCCATAATCGCCGCCAGGTAAGGCGTGCGCGAAGTTCTCCACGGGCCAGCCTCGGCGCTCGTTTCTCGCGATAGGCGTCGGTTAGCGTCTGCCCATTGCGAAACCGTCACCCTTTCCGGCAACCGTGCTTCCGAGTAAAGCGGCTGCATTGTGGCAACTACTGCGGCCGGTTCCAGATCAATCTCATCAATCATCAAAATCGACCTTGCCCCGATCCTCGGCTAGCCGCTTCCGGTAATAGGCGGGATCGTACTCGTAACGCGATAAGTCATCCTGGATTGCCCTCACTTCATCGTCAATCAGCGCGGCGATAACCGCTTCATCCGTCACGCCGACCAGCAGCGGCGCAAGCTTGCCCGGAAGCGCGGCCATGGCCGACCGTTGCGCATAGATCAGATCGAGCGTCGCATCGCGCACGTGTTCCGCGCGATGCAGCAGCCCTAGCCTTTCGTCAAGCTCAAGGCGCTTCAATGCGACGTTTAGCTGCTTGTAAAGCGCGTCTTGCTTCTTTCGCTCTTCATCCCAGTCGGTTTCACCGTCATCAGCAGGCGCGTTGCTCGCCAAGTAGCGCGAAATCGATATGATCGAAACGAGGTAATGGCCGTCTTCGTCCTTGAAGCCTTCCAGCTTGCCTTCCTTGATGTAGCGCCTCGCGGTGCGCTCAGACTTGCCGATTAGCGGCGCGGCTTGCTCAGTGGTGATGTAGCCTTCCACGCGCAACCGATCCTTTCAGGGGACAAACGGCCAAAGCCGTTGGCCGCTACGCGCGCGATATAAAGTCGCGTGCGTGCGGGACGGCCACGGACACGAAAAAACGGAACCTAAAACCTAGCGATATTTTGCGCCACGGAGCCGCATAACTGGAATCATCGCTGAAAGAACCTAAAACAGCAGGTCATCGCGTAGTTAAACGACAACCGCGACGATAAGCGTGCTTGATAACTGGTCGCGGCTTTGCGAGTGCCTGCATATAGTCACATTGTACCATCGGGAACAATGCCGACGAACCTCACTTCAGGTTCTCTTGCAGCAGCTTTTCCAAGCGCCTCTCCACCTCGCGTTGCACGTGAGGCTGAACCTTCGCGTTGTCGAGCATCTGCGGAACTGACATGTGGGTGTGTATCGCATTGATCGGGAGGTGTTTCCACTCGCCGGTAGCCTTCCCCCACGATTTCGCATACATCCTGTTCCAAGGAAGAATGCGCCCACCGTGCGGGTTTGGAGCAAGGAACACTGGATAGCCCGTGTCGGACGGAACCTCTCTTCTACCGCCAGCCTTCAGCGGTTGCCAGGTGACGGTGTAGGCCCTGTTGTGCGCATACCGATTCTTCGGCTTCATGCCAAACCGAGCGGGAGTAAGCGTCCCCTTCGACTCAAACTCAACGTCGAAGAACGGAATCTTCACTCCGGCAAGCGTGATGCCGCCGACTTCCCTTTTCCCCTTGTACTTCTCTGTAACGTCTTTCGCCTTGATGTTGTAGACCTTTGGAATCTCCGCGCGGGCGACTGTCAGTACGCCGCCGGACTTCCTTGTCATTGCCAGCATCGTCTTACGGACACCTTTAGCCAAATCCTTCGGGCAATCTTCTAAATCTCGCATTACTTCGTCGTAGTTCGCTAGGTCAACTCTAATCGCCATGAGATTACATCCTCACGCCGTAGCGC
Source organism: Eggerthellaceae bacterium (assembly GCA_017460365.1). Taxonomy (GTDB): domain Bacteria; phylum Actinomycetota; class Coriobacteriia; order Coriobacteriales; family Eggerthellaceae; genus UBA9715. The sequence continues at coordinate 15,567 of JAFUBE010000001.1, read as the reverse complement.
TGGCTCATGCAATCATCGAGGCCTGCGAATTTGTCTACCTTCTCGATGACCGCGATCCTCGGGTAGATGTCGGGAACAGGCACGCCGAGCGCGCGCAGGAATGCGCGGGCCATCGAGGTGTCGTTGTGCAACGCGCAACGAAGCATGAAATCCCGCAGGGTTTCGCCTTCGCGTATCTTCATGTGAACTCCCGTTGTCGCAACGCGCGCAGGCGCGGACGGTCGTAGCCGTTCGGGTTCGAGCGCAAAAGGATGTGAAAGCGCCCCGCCGCGCCTACGCCGTGCCTGTCGTTGGAAATGAAACGGCCGCCATGCGCGGCGGCCATGATGTTTTGTCTCGTGCGCTTGCAGCTATCGCACTGTAGCAAAAATAAAGAAACCGTGGGACATTTGTCAAGCGTGAATTTCAGATTTCCAAGTCACCGGCGAGGATTCGCGTCACCCCCAGCGAGTCGATCCAATCGAACGCGATGTTGATGCAGCGATTTCCTGTTCGCCTGATAACGCCGAATTCATCCTTGATGTAATCCCAGGCGAGGCAATCGACGTAACGCCATTCGAGCACGTTGGCGTACTTCTCGCCCAGGCCGTCGCGCACGGCGCGGATGATGACGAGGGCTTCGCCGATGAACTCGGTGAGCTCGCTTTCCTCGTCCCGTAGCGCCCGCAGCTTGCCTTCAAGCTCATCGACGTTGCGGATCGCGGCGTTCGCGGTCGGGTCGGGCGTCGCGTTCCTCGAAGATACGGAGGGCGGCCGCCATTCGTCGCAGTCGTTCATAATCATGAGCTGAACGTCGTGCAACCTGGCAACCGCCCGTTTGACCTGTTCGAACCTTGATTTAGCGCCGCCGACCAACTGCCCGCATCCTTTCCCGTCCGCCTATTGGAACGGTAAGGCAATTTCGGGCTTCAATTTCCAGCGTGTTCTTTTCTACGGCGCTCCCATCAGGCGAAACGTTAGAATTTGTCCATTTCCGCGAAGGCGTCGTTTACAGAATCTCCGCAATCGAGGAACGCCAGCAGCGGATTCGGGATCATGCCACCGCTATCGATGTCGAACACCGCGCGCTCCGCGTAGCCCTCTTCCTTGATCCTCTCGATGTACTCCTCGCACTTTTCGAGGTCTTCTTCGAGTCCCTTGCGCGGCCAGCGCCACAGGTACTTGATCGCGTTGCCCCACAGGAAGCCGAGGAACGCTTCGGGGCCGAGTACTGATTTTATCGCGTCTATGCACTCGACATCGCCGCTCGTGTAATGGCTCGGATGCTTTACGCTGTCGTTCATGGTTTCCCCCTATTCCCTGTTCGGCATCATGAGAACGCGTGCCGGCTCTTCCTTCGAAACGAACTCCATTGGTCTTTCCATCCCATGTTCTTTGAGAGTCCACGATCCATGTTTGCTCCCGGATATCGTGCGCATCGCGTTCGAGGCAAGCCCCATGAAGTACGCAGACATGGCTTTCGCGCGGCCGTCCGGGCTTTCGCCGCAGCTTGCCTTTAGCGGGTCGAGGTTTATTGGCGGCCTCGGCTGCGTATACGGGAAGCTCGTCGCGACTGCCGCGCCCTCGACGTTCAACGTGACGGCCGCAGCGCCTTTCACCGTCTCGATCTGAACGGTGTCGGCGTTCTTTAGCGCCTTGCTCGTGCCGCGCATCAGCGCCTGCACCTCCGCACCGCTGAACCTGAAGCCCTCGCCGTCGGACCACCGGTAGAACTTCGCGGCGACGAGCGCGAGCACCATGACGTACGCGTTCGTTCCGCAGATTTCGAGCTTATCGCCCCTGCGGGTGAATTGGAGCGCCGAGCCGTTGTAGCCGCCGTTCGCGAGCGTGGCGGCGGCCTTGAAGATCATCGGCTTGTCGATTGTCGCTTTCATCTTGCTCACCTTCCTAGAATCGTTCTCGATGCGGCGTGACGCGACGGCACCAGGGACACCACATCGTTTTCACGTGGCCGCGCTTCCTCGTCTTCCCCCGCTTGCGCTGTATCGGCGTCATCTGATGGCAAGCGGGGCATTCCATCCAGCTAATCACCCGGATCATCTCCTTTCGGTTGCGGCGGTCGCCCTCGGCGCGCTATGCGCCCGATCGGGCAATCTTGCTTCGTGAGCTTCGCGGGCTCGACGTGCCGGCGCTTGATCTCGCAATAGAACCGCCAGGGTTCGCGCCTGTTGCGCTGCGGTATGCAGCTCATGTGCTTGCACCCGAAACATCGCGTTCCCTCGATCTGCCTGACGGCATGCGGCTCGTTGGCGAGTTTTGAGTAGTTCAACTTTATCGGCTGCATCCACACCGCCATTAGTCCACCTCGATACCAAGATCGGCAAGTTCATCGACAATGATGTTCAGTCGAATCGCATATTCGACGGGCATGGCATCCTGTGATGCGAGGTTATAGAGCGCCCTAGCCGTCATGAACGCTTGCTTTGCCACCGCCTTTGCCGCATCGAGTTCGATTGCGATGTTGCGTACGCGTCGAAGTAGCACATCGGCATATTCACCAATCGGCTCGTCGCTCTGATCTATCCATGCGGGGCAGGTTTCCAACCGCTCGACCGGGACGCCGCAGCTCCTGTCCTTCCAACAGACGAGCTGCGAATCGCCCGTGTGAGTTTCCATTCTCGATCTGCCGCAATTACCGCAAACCTTTTTGCCGCTCATCGCCTAACACCTTCCCTTGCTGCTTTCGGGTGCTTCTTGCAATCCGAACAGTATTTCTGCGTGCGGGCGGTCGGTTGGTACGCCTTACCGCACTTCTCGCAGACCCGCTCCGTTTCTCCTTGCCGCGTAGCTTTGAAGTCGTACATCGCTAACACCCCTCGGAGTCAGTCCACACGCCATGCGTTGCAATCGCCTTGTTCGCCCACATGACGTACTCTTCGAGCTTCGTCAGCGCAAGCGATTTCTCGCGGCTCGGCTCGCACCGGAGCACGATGAACGCTTCGAGGTTTTCGGCAGACTCGCGGATCAGGTCGCTCGCGTCGATCTGGTCGCGGTCGAGATCGTGTTGCTTGAACGTCGTGCTGTTTTTCTTCATCTTGTTCACCTTCCTAGTTGTTGCGTGATGTTTCGCGTCGTATCGCAGATGGCAACCGGAGCACAGCGCCTTCAAGTTCTCGCGCCGGCAATCCCACGGCCTATGGTTCAAGTGGGCGACTGTCAGCGTGCGCTTGTGTGTGTCGAACGGCTCGCCGGGACGCCGGCATTGCATCCCGCATTCCTCGCACTTCCAATCGGCCTCGTCCTTCACGATTCGCGAAAGCTTTTCCCAATTCGCCGGGTACTTCTTACGATCCATCGGCATCGCGAATCTCGTTTCCGTAGTCATCAACAGCCGGCGCTTCCCGTACGGAATGCGCGTTCACGTCCTGCGGGTAGTCGTGGCCGGGAACATCCAGAACCACATGGTTGTACTCCCCGATTCCCATTACCTTCGCGAAACGCCAGTCATCGGAGCCGTAGGACGTGCTGACATTCACCGCTTCGCCCGGTCGGACGGGCTGGCTGTCATAGTCGATTGGTAGCTTCATCCACTCGTGACGCAACGCCTCTATCATGTTTTCTGAAATAACCTCGTCTGTGCGATCGGCGCATGACACACCCAGAACATCTGCAACGTAGTAGAACGGATTCCTACCCGCCGCTCGCGGAGCGTATTTGGATTTCTGTATATCGCTGGCTATACCGATTAGGCAGTCGCGCACTTCGCTTTCGCGATCACGGTTTAGAAGCTTCGCCGCACGTTGCTTGACCCAATAGATCGGACATTCCACAGGGTCATCGCACCGCCAATCAAACGAGTTGCACCATGTGGCACAGAAGTAATCTTCAAACTCGGCAATGATGTCGATGTATGTGTCGGGTCGTTCGCATATCTCGTTCCACACCTCGATTGCATCTTCAAGCGACAATGAAGCGGTTCTTCTTGAGCAGTAGATGCATTCGACGTGGTACTTGCCCTCGCCGTCTTGCCTAACCGAAACAGGGCCACCGCATAAGCATGTTTTTAGATCGAGCTCCATTGCAAATCCTCCAATCGGAAAAGAATTACTTGTTCTTTGCTGTTACGGCAGCGTAATGACGCCGATACTCCGCTTGTCATCTGGTATTTCGGCGAGCATCAGTATTTCCTGGCCGTCGATTGGCTCGCCCGTGTTTTGGCACACCCTGATTGGCACGAAAACAGACTCGCCGCAACAGGGGCAATACGTCCTATATGCCGGCTCGCATCGGTCGCACGGGCTATCGCATGGCATAAGGTCGGAAAGGCCACAGCCACATTCACCGACTTCGCTATAAAGCCCGTCGAGTTTATTAGCTTTCAGATATGCTGCAACGATCTCTTTGACGTTGTTCATGACCAGTCACCTCGCATTCGTTTCTCGTAAAGCTCCTGTTCTCTTTCAATCTCGTCGCTGTTTTTCTTGATGAAATACGTCACGTGCGTCAGCGCTGTAACCTTGATAGGCTTATGGCAAACGGGGCAATCGCCCTTATCTTCGCTGTCCCATGTAGGGTCATAGTCGAAATCCCACAGGCCGGAATTGCTGATAATCGGGATGATGTCAGCGCCGCACCAAGGGCATCGCTCGATACTCATACGCACAACTCCAATCGCATTTGCCCTTCGAGTTCGATTGTCGGCGCTTGAATGGTGATCTTGTCCGGCTCCCAGTCGCGCTCGCCGTAGGCGTCGATTTCGCAAAACTCGTGAAACGGGCATCTGTTACGGCGTTTTGTAGCTGGTTCGCTCATGGTCTTCTGCTTGTAGCCGCACCAGATGCCGTTTCCGACAACGAGCAACGTGCAATAGCGGCATTGATGTTTGACCATCGCTAGACCCCCTTCACCTTGCATTGGCAATTCGGGCAGTATTTCGGCATCTTCAGCAATTCGAGCGGGAACGGATGCCAGCAGTTGCCGCAATTCACGTGCGCAACGTTTCCGTCTCTGTCGTAAGCAATCCTCGCCCGATAGGGCTCGTCGGCTACTTGCTCCATGAAGTAGCCGAACGCTTCGACCAAATCAATTCCACACTCGTAATCGTGATAGCGCCAAAAGCGCTTGATGTATGGCTCACACGCATCGCACGTGTAGCGAGTGAAGCCGTACCCGTCGAAGATTCCCCACTCGTAGAGTACGTTTTCAGTGCCAGCCGCGATTTCGTCACCACAGTAGGCGCAACGATGCGGTTTCTTCGTCTTCACTCGCTTTTCGTTAAAGAGGTCACTCATCGACTTACCCCCAAATTGTTCATCTCGCACCCCCTAGACGCTTGATTTGAGTTCGGCGGGAATCGCCTTGCGAACGTCCTTTATCCCGTCTTGGAGCGCTTTGAGCTTGTAGTCGAGCGATTTCAGGTCAACGCCCGAAAGCGCAAGGTACTTCTCGATGCCGCGCTCGATTCCAGCGGCACCGCCCCACATCTTCAGCTTCATCCGGAAATCGTTAAACGCCGCCAAATCCTTCTGCAGGGCGGCGATTCTCCCCGCGTCCGAATAGGCAAGTTGCGCCTCGTATTTCTTCTCAGCAGCCGCCTCGGCCTCTTTGTACGCCGCCTCGATGGCCGCAGCCGATGGCGTCTGATTGCACAATGCGCGCATCAGGCAAGCGAAGAACGGCCGATTGATTGCCGGCGCTTGCTCGTCATGGAGCGAAAGCGGCTTCCTCACCGTGCGCAACGCGAGCTTGCCTTCCGACCCGTAGGCGGCATAGATGCCCCACTTCGGAGGAATCTCGTCCCTGGGCGTTGCCGCGAGAACGCCATCGACGGTTGCGAGGCTGAAATAGTCGAGCGAATCGAAGAATATGTTATGCTTGCTCGAATCCTGGAGCTCGCGTCTCAGGTCAGCGCGTGAAACCTTGATTTCAATCCCCTCGATGGCGTAGTTGTTCGACTTGTACACGTTCACCGCAACCGCGTCGAGACGGCGCTTCTGCTCTAACCCCGTTGCGTTTCCTACCTCTTCGGCATAAGCGTATTGCCGGTGATCTCCGTACTTGTCGTGAAGCAGCATGCGGATATCGGCGGTCGTTATCTTGTACTTCTGTTCAGGCATGCGCCTCGCCCTCCTTTGCGCCGAGCTCGCAAATCACGCTGTCTTCGAGCATCAGCCTTGCGATAAGGCGCTTGCGCGTGAGCTTGCGCCCGTGCTCCGCTTGCCCGATGTGATGCTTATCAGCGAACTTCCAGAGCTGCGTGTTAGTCATCTGCTGCAGGCGCGACCGCGCCCGATCCGGATTGATGTCTTTCATCGATCCCGCCTTTCTTATGATTGTCGGCCTCTTCCAGGACTTGCGGACACCAGCCCATGTAGAAGCAATCGTCGATCTCGCAATACCCGTTTGTTTCCTTGCGCCGCCTTTCGCACGCGGCCTTCGTTCGCTCATGCTTGTTCATGGTCGATAGTCCTTAAAATCACTTGTGCTCTTGAAGATGATCTTGTTGTTGCACCAACGAGCGAGGTTCTTTTGGTATCGATCGGTTTTATCGAAGGGCATGACAAACGGATTAGCGCCGAGATCACGTATGGTGTATATCCTGTAAAGGTCATAATCTCGATCCGTGTTGAAACCGACGAGTACGTAGAACATGAGTCGATATGGCTTAATACCCGCTCTAGCCAACGTCTCAATCCCTCTAGGAACTGCATCATCTTGGCTGTGGCTGTCCCAGGCGAAATGAATACACTTGTCCTGCTTCACGCTCGCGAGCGCACGAGCGGTATTGTCAGTAACCAATCTGATATCGAGAGCTTCCCAGATGACGTGAACCCCTGCCTTTGACAGCTGTTCGCAGTCACGGATAAACTCATCGGGATCGGCCATGATGTTGTCATCAAGCAGCCTCACAACTTTTTGTCCCGACCAAAAGTCATTTAGATCGGCGACATGACGAACCTCGTTGCCATCCATCTTCGGGACGATGCACCACGGGCATCGGTTCGGGCAACCGCGCGTGAATCTACCGATCGCGTACTCGCATCCATAAAGCGAATAGTCAGGCATTATTCGTTCGTAATCGGGTAGCTCAACCTTCCTCGTGAGGCTGTATCCACTCCCGCCTTTCATAAGTTCGCAGTCGGGAACGTACGCGAGGTCAGGAGTAAAGTCGAATACCTTACTTGCATAGGCTAGATCGGGATGGTCAAACAACATAGGTTTCGATGCGACCGTCGTAGTAGTTCACGCCACCCTCGCGTGTGAGGCCGTCGGTCGGCGCGTAATCGCATGACGGCTCGATGTAGCCGTATGCGGGTTCACTGTAATCGTTTACGTCTATGTAAGCGGGTTCGGCTTCATCCTGTTCTGCCGCCATACGTTCGGATTCCTTGAATTCTGCGATCGCTGCAGCGACTTCGGATGCCCGCGCCTTCTCCGAGTCGTGGCGCATGCGCTCGGCCGCAGCCGCGTTCGTCTTGTCGCTCACGCTCACGAAATAGCGGTCTTCCGGGAACCGCGTTACCTCGGATGCGCTCGCGTCCTTGACGTGCGCGCCGAGCGCGATGACCGCCATCACCACGAGGAGGCCGATGCAGAACAGCGGGATGGCCCTATTCGTCATCGGAATCGCCATCGTTCCCGTCTTCGGCCAACGCGCTTGAAACGAGGTCGGTGATCCATTCCTCCGCTTCGTTCGGCTCGTACCCGTCCTGCCTCATGGCGGCACCGAGGCCGACGAACTCTTTCATCATCACCTTGTAGTAGCCGAAGTTCCCGTCGGCCACGGCACCCGCGTAACCCGTGCTGAACTTCTGGGCGGGCAGCCACCACCAGGCGACGAACTTGCATAGTTGGTTCATCGTTTCATCGATGCGCTGGCCGTCATCGGCCTCGGCGACGATGTCGAGCGCGTCGCCGATGCTCGCCGCGTTGTAATCCGATGTCGTTGCGTGATTCATGAACGCATCGCGCAGCATTCCATCGACAACCGGCATCGGCTCGTTGTTGCGAACCTTCGCCATGAACCACGCCTCGCGAGCATCGATGGCCGCCTCGCACGCGCTTTCGGCTTCCTCGCGCTTGCGGCGCTTCTCGGCAGCCTTACGGTCTTCCTCGTCTTTTGTCTTCGAGACGCCGTAGAGCGTGATCGCGGGCCGCCACGAGTAATCTGACACAATGCCGACAACATCGGTGTAGCCTTCGGAAGCCCCGGCTACCTCGTCGGCCATGCTTTCGGGTTTCTCGACCGATGTGATGTACTGGCGGCCTTGCCGCGCATCGGCTGTGAGTCGGAGTCCGGCCGCAATGGACGCGGCTTCGAGCGCTTCGACTTTCAGCTTCCGGTCGCGCTCGCCGATGTAGTGGTCGGCGATTGAGCGCCACTTGCCCTCCGGAGCGCTCATGATCTCCTCGAATTTCTCGTCATCGCCGTCGAATTCGTAGGCGGCGTACATGCGGTCGAGCGTCATGTTCTCTGCCGCTTCGCCCGCGATCTCGCGCACGCGCCTCACCTTTCGCGCGTTTTCGACGCCTATTCCCGAAACGTCGCTCACGTACTCGTCATCGCCGAACATGGTGAGCTGCTGGACGTAGCCCGCGAGTTCCGTTTCCTCGTATTTCTTCTTGTGGTCGGTTCGCACGGTCGCTTCGAGCACTGATTGAACGGTGTCATCGTCATCGATGAGCGCCCAGCATTCCTCGGTTCCGAGTTGCTTCATCGCCCTGACCCTGCTGTTGCCCGTCTTGATCCTGTACAGCTTGCCGTCGCGTATGAGCCTCACTGGCTCCTCCGGCTCGCCGCTCGCGTCGAACGACGCCGCGAGTTCGCTCACGTACTCCTTGTTCGCCTTCAGGTCGTAATCGCGGCTCGCGAATTGGTTGCCGTACTCGTCTTCGAGCGGCCTTATGTCCGCGACCTTTACCCGTTCCAGCTTCATTGCCATCGTGCTCTCCTTACCTCGATTTCTTATGTCCGCGCATGCAGTCGCGGCAATACGATTGCCGGCCGTCACCCGAACTCGCCGACTTGTCGAACAGGAGCAGCGGGATCACGCGCTGGCACCTGGGACAGAGCTTCGTCGTTTTCGCGAGCCTTTCCCGGTTGCGGGCGATGTGCGGTTCGAGCCAGTCGCCGACTTCGAGCGTCGGCATCCCGAGGCTCTGCGCGATTTCGACTTCGAGCCGCGCGCCGTTGCTGTCGCTCCACCCCGGCAGGCACGCGATGCCGTCCGCCTTCACGAGCGTTTCGAGCGAGCGGCGCATCGCCTGTTGCCATGTCGCATCGGACGGGATGAAATCGTGCGGGATCATTGCTTGGAAATCCGCGAGTGCGAGCGCCTTGCGGGCTGCGTCGAAAGCCGGCAAGTTCAGATCATCGAAGCCGCTAACAGGGCCGATGACGTAGATTCTCATTTCGGTCAGCCTTTCTTTTCTGCGCTCCATCGCCGCCTACGATGTGCGCTTCGGTTGCGTTCACGTTCTGGTTGTAAGGTGGTTGCTATCCCGATGCGGTTACCAGTTGAACCCGTTTAGTGATTAGTAATTAGTGATTAGTAATTAGATATGGGTGTCCGAACTGGGGAGCCGTCACGGTAACCGTTACGGTGTCCGTTATGGAGTCCGTTACGGTGCCGCCTTGTCCTCGTTCCGCTTGTCGGCCGCTGCTTGCGAGGCCACCAACGCGTACTCTTTGCGTTTCCTCCGCGCCTCTCCGTCTTTAAGCGATCGGTCTGAGCCGATACGCTGAATGCCGCGATAGGCTTCTTCGTTGATGAGCGCGCAAGCTGAAACCTTGTCGAGAAATGCGAGTAGCGGCTTTCCCTTCTTGCCTAGCACCTGCTGCAACCTGAGTTTTTGCGCATTGTCTTTCAGGTCGATCGTGCCGTAGAACTCGCCCAGCACGCAGAACAGCTTAATCAGGTCAACGAGCGCGGCCTTCCCGTAGCGGTCTTGGAAGTCGAGCACCTTCGGATCGTCGTACCAGTCGGTGTCGAGCTTGATGTATGGTTTGGTTGCCATTAACTCACCTCCTTTCCTTCCTGTTCTGTCAGCCATTTCGCGTAACGCGCCATGTTCTGCGCGTAATCGCCTGCCATGAATCGCCCGGTTACGCCGTGGCTCCCGAGCAGCTTGCCGATCTCGATTGCCTGGTCGTGCGTCATCGCGTCGATGACGATCACCCATGGAATCGGCTTCGTGTAATCCGGCTTCTCCATCAGCCGCCGCCGATCGTTTCCTCGTGGTAGCTGCGGTGCCGCATGACGAAGCCCCGCATGTACAGCGCGATCCGCTCGAAATCTTCCTCGGTGCATTCGAGCGTTATCACGTAACGGTGGTACACGGGCGGCTCCACGGGCTTCTCATTCGCCCACTTGCGCTGGAGCGCCTGGTACGTCGCCTCGGCTGATTTGGCGAGCTCCGGGTCGGAGAACCTGGTTGTCATCGTCATCGGAAACCGCCCGCCTTCCGCGCCCGCTCCACGATCGCGCCGTACTCGGTCGCCGTGGCGGCGTCCTCTCCCGGCATGACGTGGCTGTACTCGAACGTCGTTTCGATGCGCGAATGCCCGAGGCGCTGTTGCACTTCCTTCGGGTTTGCCTTGTTCGACAGGAGCTGCGTCGCGTGCGTGTGGCGCAAGACGTGGAACGATTCGCCGTCGGCAAGCTCGACGCCGACCGACGCGCAGAAGCCCTTGAAGGCCGCGCTCATGTCGCTCGGCGCTATGAAGCCGCCGTCCGCCTTGCAGCACACGGGCGTGCCGTCGCTGTCGCGCTGCTTGTCCGTGAGGTAGCTCGCCTGCCATTCGTAGTGCTTGCGGAGCATTTCCCATGGCGCGGAGTCGATGGCGACCGTGCGCCGCGATGATCTCGTCTTCGGCTTCTTGCGGTGCAGCCCGCCCTTCTCGCTCATTGAGTGGTCGAGGCGCGCAGCGTGCTCGATGGCGCGGATGCCGCCCCGCGTGATCGCGCACACCTCGCCGACACGAGCGCCCATGTGGATGCCTAGGTACGCGCCGAACAGCATGTTTCGGCGCTTGATTCCGGCGGCGTCGCTCGGTTCCTCGCCGAGCGCCGATTCAAGACCTTCGAGCACCTTGACGAACTCGCGGTCGGTGAGCGCCCGCTTGTCGGGGTGAACCCGCGCCGGAAGTTCGACCGATGGCATCGGGTTCGATATGGCCGGGTTCTCGCGCGTGATGAACGCGTACGTCGCACGCAGAACCGTGTTCAGCTTGTGGACGGTGTTCGGGTTGATGCCGTCGCCGTTGCGGCCGCCGTCGGTCAGCAGGTGCGCGTAGAGCCGTTCGATGTCGATTGCCGTCACCTGGTCGGCGTCCTTCGCGAAGTTCGGCTCGACGTAGCGGAGAACGATGCCCCGGTAGTCCCGCGCCGTCTCTGGCGTGTAGGTGCCGTCGGCCTCGGCATGGTCGATGAAGTAAACGGCGAGGTCTGCGAGGTTCATGGTCACGCCCATCTTGTACATGGCGTACTCGCGCTCGAAAAGCTCCTCGCCCTGCCTGATCGCGTCGGCTCGGTCTGCCGCATGAATCCGCCGGCGCGGCCTGATGCTGTCCTTGTGCTTGACCGCGCTCTTGACCCTTGGAAGCGAGACTTCCCATGTGTCACCGCTGATATGTTTTGCCGATACGGGGATCAAAACAGCGTCTCCTTCATGCCGGCCGCCTCGGCGGCGAAGCGCTCCTGTATGAAGATGCGCTCGATCCGCTTTACGTTCGTGGTCGCCGCCATCGATGACGGACGCGTTTTCGCGGCGTACTCGACGCATCCCGCCGGCGCGTCGTACTCCGACACGAACACGGGGAAATCGACCGACGCGAGCCATGCGTCGAAGGCGTCGAAGTCGAACGGCTCGTCATCGCCCGTGTATCGCTTGCTGTTCGCGGTCGATCTGTAAGGCGGGTCGGCGTACACGGTAGCGCCCTTCGGCACCTGCACGAGGCGGTAATCGGCCTGGAATATCTCCAATCGCTCGATGCCCTTCATGCCGTCAAGCCCCTGCATCCTCGCAAGGCGCTCCAAGCCCTGCAGCCGTTCGAGCCTTTGAATGCCTTCGATGTGCTCCATGCTATTGAGAGACCCCCCCCCCGAGCCAACCGGTCGCAGAACTCCTTGAAGTACATGCGCCGCTCGTGCATGGACGGAGCCGAGAGCATGCGCGACGCCGCGATCTTCAACTCCTCGGTTTCCGCAGACCATAGGTATGTGCTCTTGTCGTTCCCGAAGCTGTAGAGCAGCCGCATCACGATGTCATCGGAATCGAAGAACTCGCCCCGATTGGGAACGGTCGCATACCCCTCGAAATCGCCCTCGGTGGCGGCGAGGAACACGCGCGGCGCAGCCGTGAGGTCGTTCGCCATGACGTGATCGAACTTGCCCGAAGCGAGCGCCGCGTGGGTCACCGCGCAGCCGCCCGCGAAAAGGTCAACGAGCGTATGCGACGCGGGCAGCACGCCTATAACCCAATCAGCGATCGCCGACTTGCTTCCCTGGTAAGGCAGGCCGTAGCTCATTCCCCGCCCCCGATCCGCATGATGTCGGTCACCTTGTTCGGCGCGGTCGTTACGTTGTTGATGTCAGACCATGCCTGCAGGGCGACGTTCACCGGATGCTCTTCCAGGTCGATCGTTCCGCGCGCCACCGCGTCGAAGCATGCCGCGAAGCCGAGAGCGAAGTCGTAGTGGCCGTGAACCTTGCCGTCGAGGCACCTTTCAACGAGGGCGTCGCAGAAGGCCCGCGAGCGCTTAGGCTGCACAGGTGCGCCGTTTCCCATCATGAACGCTCGGCGCTTCGGGATTCGCGGCGATTTTGTCGGCTTGTCGATCCTGCTTTCCTGCATCCTGCGATTCCTTCCATTCGCGTATCCATTGCTCCATGTTCGAGTAGAGAATGTCTTCAAAGGCAACCGGCTTCTCGTTCATCGCTTGTCCCTTTCGTTGCGCACGATCCAGCCGACGGCGAAGCCGAGGAACGATGCGGCGCAAAGGCCGAGTTCCACGATCGCGGTTGCGGTCGCCTGGGTCTTCGGGATGAACACGATTCCGAAGGCGAACAGCCACCCCACGGCGAGGCAGAGAACGCCGGCGTTGCGGTAAAGCCACGCCCGCACGCGACCCACTTGATTTGCGGATGGCGCGCCGAGAGAGGGAGTAGCGCGCTTGATCCGCGGCTGACGTGCGGGCGGGCGCTTGGTGGGTTTGGTCGTTGCCTGGTTCATTTGCCGTCCCTCCGGTTCGTTGTTTTCGGCGAGCCTTTTTGCGTCTTGCTCGGGACGGTGCCGCTTTTCCGCGCGCGCACTCGACGGTTTGGCGATCAGGTTGCCGGTGGTAGAATCTCGTAGGCCGAGGAATCGAGGTAGACCGATGAAGCCCGACGAGAGCACCCTTGCCGAGAAACTTGAAGGCTTGCATGAATACGCTGCGCTCCAAGACAACTTGAGGTATGGCGCGGCATCGTCGCTCGAGTCGATTTCGGTGAGCAACGAAGAGCTTCTCGCGGTCCTGGAAGACACCCGCAAGGTCACCGAAGACATGAGGGAAGCCAGAGAGAGGTCGGCACGTGTCGAGATAGCCATGCTCATCTTAATGATCCTCACTCTCGTCGTTGCGATAGCCACACTTGTAATGACGGTCGCCGGCTGAACCAGGCTTCAACGCATCCACCTCGGACCTCAAATCGCGGAGCTCGCGCTCAATCGACCGCATGGTGCGGGTGCGCTTGGCGTTCCAATAGTTCGCAACCGCCGCGAAAACATTTGCGATTGCAATGACGACGCACACCGCAAGCCAAATCACATCGAGTTTCATTCCCAGTTCCTTTCGTCTTCGTGCCGATCGGGATAGGCGCAGCCCGTCGCCCTTGCACTTCGGGGGAGGCCGCTCGATGCCCCTACAGGCATCCCCACGCCAGAGAGCGCCATCGGGTGAAAGGGGAGGTGAACCCGAACCCGTGCGCCCATTCCGATCGGCGCGGTGCGCCGATCTGGCGGTTATGCAACCGCGTCCAGGTCTTCGAGGAACTTGCTGTACGGAACCTCCAGGAAGATGCAAATATCCCGATACTCATCTGCTGAAAGCGTCCGCCTCCCCGCAAGGGTTTCGCTCATAGCCTGCGGAGAAATGCCGATTGCCGCAGCTATCGCTTTCTGCTTGATTCCTTTTTCCTCAACGTATTTCGCGATTCGCAATGCAACCATTGTTACTCCTTTCGGTCAATCAACAACTGACCTTTGCCGTTAGAGTAATCAATTATAAACTGACTGTCAACACGTTTTCCTTGATTTTTGTCAGTTATTGATTTACCCTATCGACATGCGGCGATAGGAGCATCATGAACACCAGGGACGAAATCAGGCTTACCCTCATCGATCTCATGGAAAACCACGGAGTCAGTGGGAATGAACTCGCCGAGGCTGTCGGCGTAACAAAACAATCCGTTTCAGCGTGGCGTACTGGCAAGAGTTCTATCGATATTGAAAACGTCCCCGCTATATGCAAATTTTTCGGCATCACAATAGATGACTTCTTTGGCGCAAGAGAGGAGCCGTCCATGCAACCTCTCTCCGATGAAGAACGCGAGCTTCTTGAGGCCTTGCGTTCTGCCGACCATGAGGGGAAACGAACGATCATGTCAGTAGCCCGAGCGATGAGAAGGGGATAGCATGGGGTTCTTCGACAGAATTAAAGATAGTTACGACACCATAAAGTATGCAAAAGGGAAGTTAGATTACTTGCGCCAGTTCCCATATCTGCCAGACGCGGGTAGTTTTGAACTCGTTGGAAAGTGGATGCTGTGTCGCGACCAAACCGGAAACCCGCTTTGGTACGTAACCGAAGGTGAGAAACCTTTTTATGTCGAACAACGCACAGAAGGCTCTAACGGCAGAGAATACGCGTTTGTCTGCTCGTACTTCACGGACAAAAAAGGTGATTCCGATCCACGTTACGTAATAGCCCGCGGAACCCTCGACGGCCTCGAAGCATGGTTTAAGGTCAACGAAGACTTTTACTCAGAGTATTTAACCATTGGCGAAAACAAAACAGCGCTGTTTTTTGATGAGGGAAACGAGAAACTGCACATCATAGAGCCGGAAGGAACACATAGAACAAAAACAGTTGGAGACTATCATGACTGTGCTGGAAACACAGAGGGCTTCTTTTGGTGGGTTGACAATGGTGACAACATAGAAGTGAAAGGCTATGCCGTAACCTTATCGAAGTCAATCAGTAAGAAGGTAAAAGCCCCTAATGATGAGTATGAATCTCTGGATACGGCACTTTGCGAGGATGGCATCCATATCAAGTTCCAACACTACGAAGATAATACGAGCATCAGAGAATTTGTTTGTGACTTCCAAGGGAATGTGTCAGAGATTTAATGATGCGCCGGCCGCTTACTTTGGCGGTACGGCCGGCGCGTGCCTTGAACGCAACCGAAGCGCACACACGCAGCTATTTGATTGGCGGGCATACGCAGCGATTTGAAAGGCGGTTACATTATACATGGCAAGCAAGCGAATTCACACGGATAGCGAAACACCTGTACGCGTGGCGGTATACGCCCGCTTCTCATGCGACAAGCAGCGCGACGAATCAATCGAGGATCAGGTTCG
>JAFUBE010000628.1 GCA_017460365.1 Eggerthellaceae bacterium | reverse complement strand
GGGATTCCCCCTGGCCAGCAACTTCGACATCCAGGTGCTCGGCGCACCGCGCCCGCTGGGCGGCGACCTCTACTGCTGCGACATCCGCTGTATCTGTGACCTCACCTACCAGCAAGTCTATCGCTGCGGTTGTGGCTGCCCCGTTTGCGCAGCTCTGTCCTGAAGATGTCGGCAAGCGGCTCGCGGGCGAGATCGAGCAGCTGGGCCGTTGAGAGGTTTCTCACCACGTTGCCGGCAAGGTTGGGGTCGTCGCGCAGCATCGCGAGCACGGTGCGCGAGAATTCCCGCACGTAGTCGGCGACGTCGTGCAGCTCCCCGGCAGGCTGCACCGCATCGGCCGCGGCCTCCACGCGCTCGCGGGCCATCTGGCGCAATAGCTCCTCCACCGTGCCGTAGTGCACGTAGAACGTCCTGCGGCTGATGCGGGCCTCCCGCGCGATAGCGCTCACTGTTATGTCGCCGTACGGCATAACCTCGAGCAGGCGTTCGAATGCCGCGCGTATGCCCTCGCGCGTCTTCACGACGCGCTGGTCGGCCTCGTTCACGGCCGGCCTCCATGGCTCATCCATCGTTTCCCTCCCGTTGCAATACAAAGCAAGCCAAACTGTTGCTTAACGACCGTCACGCTCCCATTTGGAAATTGACTGTCTCCTCGTCGATTTTACAATACATCTGTAATATAAAAAACGAATGTATTGTAACATCTCGCAAAGGAGCGAAACATGAAAAAGGAAATCGAGGAACTCGGGGTGAAGGGCGCGCTCGGGCTCTTGCGCAAGAACCCGGATAAGGCGCTCCCCAAGCTCATGGACATCACGGATGCCGTCTCGCGCGGGGAGATGCCGGTACAGCGCGCTGCGATGAGGCGGGCGATCGAGGACGGGGAGAGCAACTGGCACCGCTTGCTCATGCGCATGCTCGGCGAAGTCGACCCCGGCATCCTGGACACCCTCATCGTGAACTTCGCGCTCAACGCGAACATGGAGGGCTGGCGGCGGCAGGTAGAGGCGCGCGAGCGCTACGGCTGCAACGTGCCGTGGGCGATTCTGCTCGACCCCACGAGCGCGTGCAACCTCCATTGCAAGGGCTGTTGGGCGGCCGACTACGGCAACCGCCTGAACCTCTCCTTCGACGACATCGACTCGATAATCGAGCAGGGCAAGCAGCTCGGTGTATACCTCTACATCTACACGGGCGGCGAGCCGCTCGTGCGCAAGGCCGACATCGTGAGGCTGTGCGAGAAGCACGACGACTGCGTGTTCCTGGCCTTCACGAACGGCACGCTCATCGACGAGGCGTTCTGCGACGAAATGCTGCGCGTGCGCAACTTTGTCCCGGCGGTCAGCGTCGAGGGCGACCGCGAGTCCACCGATTCGCGCCGCGGCGAGGGCGTCTACGACAGGGCCGTGCACGCGATGGGGCTCATGCGCGAGCGCAAGATCCCCTTCGGCATATCGTGCTGCTACACGTCCGCCAACTTCGAGCAGGTGTCGACGCCGGCCTACATCGACCAGATGAGCGCGTGGGGCGCGATGTTCGTGTGGTACTTCCACTACATGCCGGTCGGCACCGACGCCGACGTATCCCTCATGGCGAGCCCCGAGCAGCGCCGGGAAATGTACTACCGCGTGCGGGAGTTCCGCGAGACCAAGGACCTGTTCGCCATGGACTTCCAAAACGACGGCGAGTTCGTGCAGGGCTGCATCGCAGGCGGGAGGCGCTACCTGCACATCAACGCGAACGGCGACGTCGACCCCTGCGTGTTCGTGCACTTTAGCGACTCGAACATCCACGAGAAGACGCTGCTTGAATGCCTGCAGTCGCCATTGTTCATGGCCTACCACGACGGTCAGCCCTTCAACG
>JAFUBE010000627.1 GCA_017460365.1 Eggerthellaceae bacterium | reverse complement strand
GACCCCACGCGCACCTGGCGCTTGACCAACTCGGTCGCGCTCGCCGACACGACCTCGACCACCGGCATGCCGCCCGACGAAGCGGCCTCGGCCAGCCAGCGCAGCGCCGCGGCCTCGCCTTCCAAAGACGCCGTCTGCGAGCTGCCCCGCTTCACGAACAGGCCGTCCACGCGCACCCTACCGCTCTTCGGCGAACGAGTCGCGGTCGGGCGCGAACGAGCGCATGGCATCGATGGTGCGCTGCATGAGCTCGTCGAGCTCCCAGCCGCACAGCTCGGCACCCTCGCGGATGACGTCGCGCGAACAACCGGCGGCGAAGCGCTTGTCCTTGAACTTTTTCTTGAGCGACTTCAGCGGCAGATCCATCACGCTTTTCGAAGGTCGCATGAGCACGGCCGCGCCGATGAGGCCCGTCAACTCGTCGACCGCGTAGAGCACTTTCTCCATGGGGAGCTCCGGCGCGGGGCAACCCTCGGCTGCGAAGTTGTGCGACTGGATGGAGCGCACGAGCTCGTCAGTGCCGCCCGCCTCGCGCAGCCATGGCTCGGCTTTCAGCGTGTGTACCTCGAGCTGCGGGAACTCCTCCCAGTCGAGGTCGTGCAGCAGCCCCACGATGCTCCAGAACTCTTCGTTTTCCGGGTCGAGCTCATGCGCAAAGTAGCGCATCGTGCCCTCGAGCGTCTCGGCGTGCTCGATATGAAACGGTTCCTTGTTGTGCTCCTGCAGCAGCGCAAACGCGTCGTCACGCGAAATGCCCGCTTCCAGCTTGCCCATGCTTGCCCCCTTCGCAATCTTCTAGTGCTGTGTTCAGTAAATAACTGCCTGTCAGACGAAGGTATTCGTTCCGTGGAGCGCAAAAGAAATCGAAGGCGTAGCCGTAGCTACTTCAAGATTTCTCGAACGCTCCATGGAACGAATGAGCAAGTCTGGCGAGCAGTTGTTAGCTGAACGCGGCACTAGCATGATAACGCTCGATTGCCCGCTTCCGGCAGGTTTAACATACGGCGATGGGCGCACGGGGACAGAGTAAACGCGTTCCCCGCGTGCTCGGCCCGCCAATCGCTAAACTGCAAGGTACGCTTTCATCTTCACGGGCTTGCACGATGTGATTTCCGCGTTTCCCTGCAGGTCGCGGTACACGTCGACCGCAGAGTAGTTAACCTCTGTTCCCCCGGGCACGACGCCGCTACACAGGTAGCGATAGTTCGTTCCCGCCACCGTCTGGATCGAGAGGAGCACGAGCGGCGTCAGCTCCACGCCGACGTAACCCTGGACAGCGCTCTTGAAAGCGGTACGAGCCTCTTTGGGAAGCACCTTGGTCTTCTGCTTCTTCGCCACATTGGCCCAAGCGCCAGTCGCACTCGACGCTTTCGGCGCGTTCTCCTGCGTCTTTATCTTCTTGAAATCGAAGTTGTTGACCTTGAGCACCGAAGGCTTGCCCGACAAGGGCTTGTACACGATAACGACCTTCCAGGAAACGCTTTTGCTTGCAGTCACTGTTTCGGCTTTGCAAAAGTACGCATAGTTCGTACCCGCCACCACTTGCTTGGCCATCACGATCACGGGCGTATAGGTAACGCCGGTCAGCTCCGCCGTCGCTTTCTTGAAGAGCTTCTTCTGCGCTGCGGTCACATACGTTCCCGTCTTTTCGTTCACAGTCCAACCTCCAGTTGCCGTCTGAGTCGACATGTCCGTTTCAGCGCTTGCGACTTCCAATGGAGACGTTGCCGCAAACGCAGGGACTGCTGCGCCCAACGATAGGACTACTGCCACAATCGCCGCTAACATTGCTTTCTTCATTGCTGAACCTCTTTCTGTCGGTACGAACAATCAGGCCGTGTAACCCCCGCACATTTACACAGGCGCTATATTAGTGTACTAACGAAAGGGCATGAATCCGATGAGGAGGATGAACAATGAAGGAAACTGAAGTGCAGCCGGGTGGGCGGCGGAGGATTCGGTTGGCGACAAGAACCGCGGCTGCGGTCATGTCTACCGCGCTCGTCATGGCGTTGTGCCCAGCATCGGCGTTCGCGGCTCCGCCGCTGGGCGTCGCATCCGCAGGCGGGCTCGAGACACAGGCGAGCACCAAGACGATCTACGTGATCTCGAGCGTGAAGACCAAGACCACGTACGACCTGGGGCTGCTCGGCACCGCCGAGGCGTCGACCACGGCGAGCTACGAGTACAACTCGAAGGGGATGGTCGGGTCGCACGCAAACAAGGTCGGCTCGGCAAGCACGGAGACCGTTCTGGCGTATTCGGGCGGCAAGCTGAAATCTGCCAGCACGACTGGCAGCGGCGCCGTCACGAGCGTGAGCTACGCGTATGGCGCGGACGGCCGCATCTCGAAGGCGACCACCGCGAACACCGCAGCCGCCGGCGGCGTCGTCGGCGCTACCTCGGGCACGATCATGCCGACGTACAAGTCGGGCAAAATCGTGAAGCTCGTGAGCACGGACAAGGCGACGGCCAACGGGCAATCCACGAACTCCACGGTGACCACGAAGTACTCGTACAAGTCGGGACGGGTGTCGAAAGTCGCTTCCAGCCTGGGCGTGACGAGGAGCTACGCCTACGACGCGAACGGCAACGTGTCGAAAGTCGGGAGCGTGAAGTACAAGAACACCTACAGCAAGGGCAGGCTGTCCAAGACGACCTTCAGCAGCAACGGCGCCAAAACCGTGCGCACGTACAAGTACAAGGCGGTGAAGGTGCCCGCGTCGGCGGTTGAGGACGCCGAGGCCCAACAGTGGGCGATCGCCAACGAGAACCTGAACTTCGCGTTCGGAATCGGGGCGACGTACTAGCACACGGGAGCACACCGTCTGCGTCCAGCTCGCTGCCGATTTCCGCCAGCAGGGGATGCTGGGCGCAAAAGCCCCCAGACGCTCGTCCCCAAGTGTTCAGGTTCTACGAACGAACAACCCTCCGCAAATAGGAGAATCTAGGGAAACGCGCCTTGGTACCATCAATCAGGAGGGTCAGCATGCTTCCATCGATTCAGCACTTGCGCGAACGAGGTAATTCCGCGCTGTTCAAGCAGGTTCAAATAATATCGGCGGTCGTGCGATTCGTAGTGTTCTCTAGCCCGTTTCCGTTAGTGCAGCGATGGCGGATAGGACTTGCATTGCGATATCTCCTGGAACCGCTGCCATGGGCCATCTGGATAATTCGCCTTCTTAATGTCGAACGTAATCGTCATTTAGTATATAATATTGTCGATTGTGTTCGATAAATGGAGATTCCAAATGAACCACGACTTGCTCAAGAGGGTGATATACGACCAGCATGAGGTTATCGAACGGACCGAGGTGGTGCCCCGGGGCTATCAGTTCGAGGCAGCCGCAAACTACGTCTTAACGGGCCTGAGGCGGGCGGGCAAGTCTACTATGCTCTACGCGATCGTCCGCGATCTCGTTACGAAAGGCGTCAGTTGGGACGAGATAACGTACGTGAACTTCGAAGACGAGCGTCTGGCGGAGTTTTCCATACAGGACCTCGATGACATCGTGGCGGTGCAAACCGAGATGTGCGGAGGGCACGGATACTTCTTCTTCGATGAGATTCAGAATGTCGACGGATGGGAGAAGTTCGCGCGGAGGCTCGCCGACGCTCGGGAGCGCGTGCAGATTACAGGCAGTAACGCCAAGATGCTCAGCCGAGAGATAGAAGGCGTGCTCGGGGGGCGGTATATGAGCAGGCGGATCGATACGTACGGTTTCGCAGAATACCTCGATGCCACCGGCATCCCGCACGACGAGCGCAACTTGCTGTCGACGCGGGCAGACGCGGTCATCCGCAGGCGCTTTGACGAGTACCTGCGATACGGCGGCTTTCCCGAAAGCGTGTCCTACTCGGACAAGAGGGACTACGCTTCCAGCGTCTTCCAGAAAGTGCTCTTGGGGGATATCGTCGAGCGCAACAAGATTCGCAGCGTGCAAGCGCTCAAATTGCTGGTCAAGAAAATCGCGGAATCGGTTCGTAGCGACATTTCGTACAGCAGGCTACACCATGCGCTGGTTTCGACGGGCGCGAAAGCGAGCAAGGACACGGTCATCGACTACGTCTCGTATATCAAGGACGCGTACCTGGTCTTTACCGTCGACAACCTCTTCGCCAAGTTCGCCGACCGCGAGAGCACGCCGAAGTACTACTTCTCTGACAACGGCCTGCTAAACCTGTTCTTGTTCCAGAAGGACACCTCCCTCCTGGAGAATGCCGTCGCGGCGCATCTGAGGCGAGCGCATCACGGGGAGCTATTCTTCCTCAAATCTGGGAAAACGGGCGTAGACGTCGACTTTTTCACACCCGATGACGGCACCGCAATCCAGGTGGCCTATGCCTTAGACGAGCACTCGCGAGAACGCGAGGTGGACAACCTGGTAAAACTGGCCTCGCGCTTCGACGACGCGAAGCGCTTCGTCATCGTCACGCACGGAGACGAGCAGGTCATTATAGAAGGCGGCGTAACCATAGAGGTCATCCCGGCACACAAGTTCCTTCTGCACTGAAGCGAACGCCTTGGACACGGGGCACGGGGGCACG
>JAFUBE010000626.1 GCA_017460365.1 Eggerthellaceae bacterium | reverse complement strand
ACTTTGGGTCTGGCAGTAAGTGGGGTAGCTATAATGGTGCGCATGGACATTCGGAAGATTCCCACTGCGTTTATCGTCGTGGCAGCGGTCGCGTTGCTGGCGGTACTGCTCGTGTTCGGGCGGTTCTGCTCGACAGCGGCGACGATCAACGTGACGGTCAACGGGAACGCGCTCACCATTCACGGCGCCAAAACGATGCAAACAGCCATCCGCGAAAGCGGGCTGCCGATCAATCCCGGCGACTTCATTTCGCTTGGCGGAACCGTGCTGAAGAAGAGCGACGGCTACCCGTTTTCCGCCACGGTGAACGGCAACAAGACCGCCAATCCCGACTACGAGCTGCATGAAGGGGACGTCATCGAAGTCTCTGACGGCGAAGACCGCGTCGAGGACTACGACGCGGTCGAAGAGGTACGCCCGCACAGCGGCGACGTGTTCGGCGCAGGCGCTATCTGCAAGATAGAACCGGGAGCCGACGGCATCACGGAAGTGCGAACAGGTCGGATTTCCGGCGACGTAGTGCGCCGCATGAAGCAGGAAGAAACCGATTCCACCTGCACGTGCTACAACCCCGACGTAGGCGAAGACAAGGTGATCGCGCTCACGTTCGACGACGGGCCATCCGACACGTTCACGTCTCAACTTCTCGACATTCTGCGCGACAACAACGCGCATGCCACGTTCTTCTGCGTGGGCTCGAAGATCGAAAGCAGCACGAACCTGGTGAAACGCATGCGCAACGAGGGGCATCAGGTCGGCGTGAACGCATACGCCCGCAGCTGGAAGCTCGATGGGAGCAACGACGAGAAGATCGACGTCGAGAGTTTGGTGAACGATATCGAATACGGCCAGCAGGCGCTCGAAAGCGCACTCGACGGAGAAACGGCCAGTCGCATTATCCGGCTTCCGAACAGCGCGCTCACAGGCGAAATGGCGGGCGCTATCGACACGCGCGTCGACGCGAGCGTCGGCTGGAACGTCGATACGGGCGATTGGATGGAATACCGAGCTGATCAGGTGTATGAAGTGCTCATGGGCGTCGAGACGGGCGACATCGTGCTGCTGCACGACGGCGGGGGCGACCGGAGCGCAACAGCCGAAGCGCTCGAAAAGGCGCTGCCGAGACTCGCAAAGCTTGGCTATTCATTTGTAACGGTCGACGACCTACTAAGGTATCCGGCGCAGTGAGAGGCGCAGTCTGGGCGACCCGAATCGCATTCGCGCTCGTTTTTGCCGTGAACGTGCAATGCGCGCTGCAATTCGCGTTCGTACCCGGCGATTTCGCAGCGGCCTACGAGCTCCAAGGCGTTGCGGGCGAAGCGGCCGTGCGCGGGCTCGGCATCGCGTTTCTCATGTGGAACGTTACCTACCCCGCGTTCATTGCAGCGCCTCGCCGCTTTCCCGTGCTCGGATGGGTCATCCTCGCCCAGCAGGCAGTGGGCCTTATAGGGGAATCGGCGCTGTTGATAACGCTTCCCGCTGGCCACGACGTGCTCGCCACATCGGTCACGCGCTTCATCGCATTCGATGCCGCGGGATTCGCAATCATGGCTATCGCCTGGGGATTCATGATGTATCGCGAAAAGCGCCACGTACATCCGGGCAGCAAATGACACAGTTCGCAACCAAGCTTGCGCACGCTATAAGAACACGTGCAACTCATTCAAGATGAGCATCGCGCCAGCAATCAGGAGGAAAGCGGCGAAGATGAAACGCAGCTGGCGGTCGTTCACGCGAGACACAAGACGAGCGCCGAACACAGCGCCGGGGATCGAGCCAACCGCAAGCAAGATGCCCGCAAGGTAGTCGACATGACCGAGCATCATCTGGGCGATAACGCCGGGGATCGATAATATGATGATCGCAACGCTCGAAGTGCCGCTCGCCTTCTTCATGGGAACGCCGAGCCAGGCAGTCATGAGCGGCACCATGAGGAAGCCGCCCCCGATGCCGACGTATCCCGCGCAGAGCCCCGCCGCCATGCCGATGGCGAAGCCGGCGACGAGCGTTTTACGCGTGATGGCTATGTCGGGCTCTTCAGCAGGCGCGCCCTTCCCCGGGCGGCGCAACGCCTTGCGCAACATGGAATAAGCCGAGTAGAAAATGATGATCGCCGCAGTCAGCATGATCGCCCATGCCGGCGAGAGTGTAGCCAGCTGCACGCCGAATGCCGAGGTGAGCGCACCGCCCAAACCGAGAGCCACGCCAAGCTGCGGGTAGCTGGTCTTGTTGCGCACATGAGAGACCGCACCCGACAGCGACGTGGGGATGATCGTGAACAACGAGGTGGCCGTGGCCATATAGGCGTCGAGCCCGAACACGAGCCTGAGCAGCGGAATCATAACCATCCCGCCACCCACGCCGAGCAGCCCCGCAAACACGCCTATGAGCAAGCCCGAAACGATGAGCCCGATTACCATTCCCGCAAGTTCCATGGGAACATGATAACGGTTCCCGCTTCAGAACGAAGAGCGCGGGTGCGGCGAACACCGCCAACAACTTCAAGGAGCGCCCGCGCTAAAGCATGGCAGCCACCCCGGCGCACGGGCCGCTTCCTCCCAAGACGACTGCCTTGGCAAAGGACGTGCATCTAATGGCTCGGGCAACTGTCGCGTTCTACGATTCGGCAGGGAAATTCCACGCGTAGCTTCTCCACATGCCCGCCGCGAATGCGGTCTTCGAGCACCGAAAGCGCCGTGTGCGCCATGTCCTCGCGCGGAATGCGCACGGTGGTCAAGGCGGGTGTCGTGCGCCCAGCTTCCTCGATGTCGTCTATCGAGATGACGGCGACCTTGCGACTGCCGAGACCCTTTGCCTCGCGCAACGCCGAGAGCGCTCCGAGGGCTGTGGCGTCGTTTGCGCAGAGCACCGCGCTCGTGGATTCGCTGCGCAAGAGCGCGGCCATGGCCTCTCGCCCCGAATCCTGGGTTTGGCTCGTGGCTGCAACGAGCGAATAATCGAGCGGAATCTGGTGCTCCATCATGGCTTCCATATAGCCGACATAACGGCTCTCGCCAGAGCAGTCGCCGATATAGGCGATGCGCCGGTGGCCGCGCGCGATGAGGTCGTCCATGGCGATGTTCGCCGCCTTGCGCCCGTCGCACACGACCTCGTCGACTTCGTAGTTCATGGGGTTGCGCCATATGCCCACGATGTTAGGCGTGACGCCCTTAAGCTTGTCGAGCATATCGGACGAGCAGCGCCCCGCCACGACGATGCCGTCGCTTTCGGCGAGGTTCTCGCGAAGGGCGTCGTCGGCGGACACCGTGCGATCTATGGCGTAACCGCGATGCATGGCGTCGGCTTGCAGGCTGCGGTGCAGCTCGCCGAAGAACGGGTCGGAATCGATGTCGTTCACGCGCGCGAACACCACCGACAGGCTTAAAGCGCGCTTCTCCGGTGCACCTCCGAGCTTCAACCTGCGCGCCGAGGCGTTCGGCACGTAGCCGATCTCATGCGCCGCTTCCCATATGCGGTCTTTCAGCTCGGCCGAAGCGCACGTGGAATAGCTGTTGTTGAGCACGCGCGAGACCGTGGAAGCCGACGTTCCCACCATTTCTGCTATCCTCTTCAGAGACATGCGCTCCTCGATTTCATCGTTTGTTCACGCAACCTGCCGTTCACCGTATACGCAAACGTTTGCGTATACGATAGCAAACGTTTGCGTCTTTTTGCCTTGAAACGCAGTTCCCAAAACGCAAAAATTTCTTCGTTCACATGTTCGGCACCAACAAAACGCGAAAGGAAACAAGAGCATGAACCAATCAACCAAACTCCTGTCGTCATCGCGCCTCAGAGCGGCGATAGCCTTTGCGCTCGTAACGCTGCTCGCCTTCACGCTTGCAGGTTGCGGCTCGTCCGCCTCGAGCTCCGCATCGGCTTCTGGCGCTGCCTCGGGCGGCAAGGTTACCCTCACGAACGTGTCGTACGACCCCACGCGCGAATTGTATGCAGAGTACAACACGCTATTCGCCGATTACTACAAGCAGAAAACCGGCACCGATGTCGAAGTCGTGCAGTCGCATGGCGGCTCGGGCAAGCAAGCCCGCTCGGTTACGGAAGGCGCCGACGCCGACGTCGTAACGCTGGCGCTCGCGCATGACATCACGCTCATCGAGGACGCCGGTCTCATCGATGCCGGCTGGGAAAGCAGATTCGACCTGAATTCGTCTCCGTACACCTCGACGATCGTGTTCCTCGTGCGCAAAGACAACCCGAAGAACATCCACGATTGGGACGACCTCGTAAAGCAAGGCGTCGAGATCATCAACCCGAGCCCCAAGTCGTCCGGCGCCGCCTGCTGGGGATTCCTCGCGGCGTGGAACTACGCGCTCGAGCATAACAACGGCAGCGAGGATGCCGCCAAGAAGTTCGTCGCCGACCTGTACGCAAACGTCACCGTGATGGACTCCGGAGCGCGCGGAGCCACGACGACGTTCGTCGAGAACGGCCAGGGCGACGTGCTCGTCGACTGGGAGAACGAGGCGATAGCGTCTGTGGCGGCCTATCCGGGCGAATACGAGATCATCACCCCGAGCTCGTCGATCCTCGCGCAGCCCTCCGTGGCCGTCGTCGACGAGAACGCCAAGAAGGACGGCGTGACCGAGGTCGCCAAGGAATACCTCGAGTACCTGTACAGCGACGACGCCCAGCGTATCGAGGCCAAGAACGGATACCGTCCGTCGAACGAGAAGATTCTCAAGGAATACGCCGACCAGTTCGACCTCGATATCAAGCTGTGCACGATCGACGACTTCGGTGGCTGGAATGCCGCTTACAAGAAGTTCTTCGACGACGGCGCCATCTTCGATGAGATTTACACGAAATAGAGGGAATTGGGCGAATGGCGAGCTTAGGTAAGTCGCGTTCGGCGAAGCGGGCCCGGAATAGCGTTATTCCGGGCTTTCGCCTTACTCTCGGCATCACGATCGCGATGCTTTCGATACTCGTGCTGATACCGCTGATGTCGGTGTTCGGCTATGCGTTCACGCTCACGCCAGGCGAGTTCATCGAGGCGGTCACCGATCGCGTGACTCTAAACGCGTTTGCGACGACGCTCGGGTGCGCAGCGGTTGCCGCGCTTGTAAACGTCGTGTTCGGCGTAATATTGGCATGGGTGCTCACCCGGTACAAGTTCCCCTGCAGGCGCATCGTGGACGGGCTCATCGAGCTGCCGTTTGCCATGCCCACGGCCGTTGCGGGCATCACCCTTTCGCGCCTGTATGCGACCAACGGCGAAATCGGACAGTTCTTGGCGCCGCTTGGAATCGAGGTGTCTTACACGCACCTCGGCATCGTCGTTGCGCTCGTGTTCATCGGCATCCCGTTCGTCGTGCGCGCCGTGCAGCCGGTGCTTGCCGGGCTCGACCCGGGTTTCGAGGAAGCTGCGCACATCTTAGGCGCAAGCCGTGCCAAGACGTTCTTCAAGGTGATCCTGCCAGAACTTACGCCGGCGATCCTCACGGGGTTCGGCCTGGCGCTCGCACGGGGTATCGGCGAGTTCGGCAGCGTGATTTACATCGCCGGCAATTCGGCAAAGGAAGGCACGCAGGTCGTCTCGTACATCATCATGCAGAAGCTCGACGGGGGCACGGCCAATTACGCCGATGCGAGCGCCATAGCGCTGGTGCTACTCGTCATCTCGTTCGTCTTGCTATTCGCCATAAACGCCATACAGCTACGCGCCTCGAGGCGCGTGTCGGGCTTGTCGGCGGGCGATGCGGCGGCAACCGACGCGCGCCGCACCGATGCGCAGTCGGGTAAGGCGCTCAAGGCGGTGCTCATGATACTCGGCTTGGGCTTCCTTCTGGTCATGCTCGTGATACCGCTCGTCTCGGTGCTCGTGAAGGCGCTCGGGCAGGGCTGGGGCTTCTACATCGAATCCATCACGACGAAGAACGCGATCTCGGCTTTGCAGGTCTCGCTCGTCGCCGTAGTCGTGGCCACGCTCGTGAACACGTTCTTCGGGATCGTGGCATCGTGGGCGCTCACGAAGTTCAAGTTCCGCGGGCAGAAGGTGCTCACGACGCTCGTGGACATCCCGTTCTCGATCTCGCCGGTCATCGCGGGCCTCGCGTTCGTCATGACGTTCGGGCGCACGGGCTGGGCGCGGCCCATCGTGGAGGCGGTGAACGGCGTGCTCGGAACCGACATCCAGTTCGTGTTCAGCGTGCCAGGCGTCGTGCTGGCCACGATATTCGTCACATTCCCATTCGTCGTACGCGAGCTTCTGCCCGTCATGCACTCGCAGGGTTCCGACGAAGAAGCGGCTGCTGCGCTCATGGGCGCGCGCGGGCTCACCATCTTCCGGAAGATCACGTTGCCGAAGATACGTTGGGCGCTCGTGTACGGCATCATACTGTGCGTCGCACGCGCGTTCGGGGAATTCGGCGCCGTGTACGCGCTGTCGAAGGCACGGGGTAAGACGTTCACGTTGCCGCTCGAGATCGACGCGCTGTACAACGCCGGCGACCCGAATTCCATTACGGCGGCGTTTGCCGTGTCCTCGGTGCTTGTGATCATAGCGGTTGCGCTGCTCGTTGCGCGCAACGTCGTGGAATACGTTTCAGAGAAGAAAGGCAGGAGCGCTTAAATGTTCGTAGAGGTGAAGAACGTCGAGAAGCATTTCGGCGATTTCCAGGCGCTCGACGACATAAGCTTCGGCGTGGAGCAAGGCGAGCTCGTAGCCCTGCTCGGACCGTCCGGTTCGGGCAAGACGACCATTTTGCGCGCCATCGCCGGGCTCGATCGCCAAGATGCGGGCGATATCGTAATCGACGGGCGCGTCGTGAACGACATTCCCGGCTCAGAGCGCGGCATCGGCTTCGTGTTCCAGAACTACGCGCTTTTCCGCTACATGACGGTCGCGGAAAACATCGCTTTCGGGCTGAAGGTGAAGAAGGTTCCCAAGGCCGACATCGACGCGCGCGTGAAAGAGCTCGTCGAGCTCATCGGGCTTTCTGGCAAGGAAGACAATTACCCCAACGAGCTCTCGGGCGGCCAACGCCAGCGCGTCGCATTCGCACGCGCTCTCGCCCCGAACCCGCAGGTGCTCCTCCTCGACGAGCCGTTCGGCGCCATCGACGCCAAGATCCGCAAGGAGCTGCGCAGCTGGCTGCGCGAAATCGTGACCCAACTGCACATCACGAGCCTGTTCGTGACGCACGACCAGGAAGAGGCGTTCGAGGTGTCCGACCGCGTCATCATCATGAGCAACGGCCGCATCGAGCAGATCGGCGCTCCCGCCGAGATTTACAGCAAGCCTGCAACCGGCTTCGTCGCGTGCTTCGCGGGCAATGCCCCGATGGTGGAAGACTACGGGCGGTTCAACGGCTTCGAA
The DNA here is from genome assembly GCA_017460365.1 of Eggerthellaceae bacterium. Taxonomy (GTDB): domain Bacteria; phylum Actinomycetota; class Coriobacteriia; order Coriobacteriales; family Eggerthellaceae; genus UBA9715. The sequence goes on along the minus strand of JAFUBE010000626.1, from coordinate 1,886 downwards.
AAAGAGCGCCCCGGTTCGGCGGCCGTCGTGCGACCCGAATGCGTCGAGGCGTTCCGCAAGGACAATCCCGAGTTCGCCGACGTTTTGCCCTTCGCGCAACCGTGCGTGCTCGAAGACATATCGTTCCGCGGATTCTACCGCGAGCTCACGTTGAACGTCGACGGTGTGCGCATATACGCACACCGCGGAATGGGCCGCCGCAGCCAGCTCGACGTGGGCGAGAGCATGATGTGCTACATCGACCGGCTCTACATCGTAGACGACAAGTCGAACGAAGTGGAAATCCTAGAGAACAGCCTGCTGCAATAGCACGTGCGCCGCTTCCTGTCAGACACAAAGCGGCGCACGTGGACCCAGGCAGCGCGCTAACTGTGCCGTTTTGCGCCCTGACAGGAAGTGGCGCAACAGGCGGCGAGAAGCGGCAAAGGAGGCAAGTGCATGGACTTCAGGGGCAAGAACAGGCGGCGGGTGCTCAAGTTCACGCTTGCCGCAATCGCGATTGCAACGGGCGCGGGGCTCGTGTGGCTTGCCACTGCCGACACACCGCCGCTCGCGCTGCAGCTTTCCCTCGGCATCGTGTTCACGCTGTCGCTCGTGGGGTTCATCTGGCTGTTCCTCGATCCAGACACGCGCGAGGCACGCCAATCCGACGAGCTGCTGAAGCTCGCCAGCCAGATGCTCGACTGCACGAAGGGCGGCATGACGGCCGATGCCGCACAGCAGATCTGCGAGCTGCTGCTGCCGGCCACGCCCGCCATGGCGGTGGCCATCACCGACCGCGAGGTCATCAAAGGTTACGCGGGCTACAACGCCGAGAACAATGAGCAAGGCCGTCCGATCCGCACGACGGCGACGCACCAGACGCTCGAAGACGGCAAGCCGCGCATCCTGCACAATACCGGCGACATCGGGTTGCCCATGTCGTCGGCGCGCATCAACGCGGCAATCGTGCAGCCGCTCTACATCGGCAACACGATAGAAGGAACGTTGAAGTTCTACTACCGCAACGGCAGCCAGATCAGCCGCACGCAGGAATCCGTTTCGCACGGGTTTGCCGAGTTGCTGTCCACCCAGATGGCCGCATCGGCGCTCGAAGAGCAGGTGAAGCTCACGACCAGCATGGAGCTGAAAGCCCTTCAGGCCCAGATCAACCCGCATTTCCTATTCAACACGATCAACACCATCGCATCGCTCATCCGCACCGACCCGGCCAAGGCGCGCGAGCTGTTGCGCGATTTCGCCGTGTTCTACCGCTCGACGCTCGAGGATTCCGACGACCTCATCGAGCTCGAACGCGAGATGAAGCAGGTGGAACGTTACGTGTCGTTCGAGATCGCGCGCTTCGGCGAAGAACGCCTGCAGCTGATCGTCGACATCGACGAAGACATGTACGCCTACCTCGTGCCGTCGTTCATGGTTCAGCCGCTTGTCGAGAACGCGGTGAAGCACGCGATGGCCGCCGAGGGCAAGCTGACCATTACCGTGACCGGCGAAATCGAGGACGACTACATCGTGCTGCGCGTGACCGACGACGGCGTGGGCATGTCGGCCGACACGTTGGCGAACATGATGAACAAGGAATCTGACACAGGACTCGGCATCGCCGTGAAGAACGTGCGCGACCGCATCCGCGGCTACTTCGGCCCCGAATCGAGCATGGAGGTTACGAGCGAGCTCGGCGTAGGCACTGTCGTGACCTTCCGCCTTAGCCGTGCCATCGCCGAAGGCAAAGAGGACGCCTACCTCGGCAACGACAACCTCCAGGAAACGGCGATCCCCGCCATCCCCCAACCCGTAGTGGAGTAGCGCCATTCGGCACAGACACGCCGCCACCCGCCGGACCCGAAAACTGCCCCACTTACTGCCAGACCCAAAGTGGGGTAGTT
>JAFUBE010000625.1 GCA_017460365.1 Eggerthellaceae bacterium | reverse complement strand
TAAAACGCGCGCGACGGAAGCCCTCCCGCCGAAGGCGCCGATGCGCTTTCTCGCGCGTGGATTTTTCTAAGGCAAGCGCAGACCTAAGTCACGAGGGGTGTGAACTGTAACATCTGAACAAGGACGACGCCGTGAGCTCAAGCGAGCTCGAAGCGTACATAGACCGTATTGTCGGCGACATGACGAGCGACGAGCTGTCGACGCTCGAGAAGTACCCCACCGTGTTTGCGAAGAAGATACGCGACAAGATTGACGAGCTTGAGCGGGAGTACTGCACCGCTCGGTTCGTCGAGGAAATCGAGCGGGCAAGCATCGTATGCAAGCCCTCGTGGAAGCTGCCCGGGACGACAGCCCCTGCTCTTGTGCTTGAAAACCCCGTCGCCAAGTCGCTCTACGAGAGCGAGGAGGATGTGAACGGCTTCGAACGCGAGATGATGATGGCGCTATCCGGTTTGAGCAACATCGTTTGGTGGCATCGGAATATCGCCCGCAGGGAGTTCGCCATAAACGGGCTGACTAACCATTACCCGGACTTCATGGCATACACGACGAAGGGGCGGTTGCTGCTGATCGAGACGAAGGGTGACCATCTGAACAACCCCGAGACACGGGCGAAGTTGCGTATGGGCAGGCAGTGGCAGAACAGCACCGGCGACGAGTTCCGGTATTACATGGTGTTCCAGAATAACGATCCTGGGCTTGAAGGGGCATATGAATTCGGGAAGTTCTTGGGGCTGATCCAAGGTCTCTAATTAATGGGGCGGAGGATACAGATAGCCTCCGCCCCAGTGTGGCAGCTCGCTTAGTAGCCGCGATCAGTTGCGCAAATCTCGGCAGCACAGCCGCCCTCGCAGCCTTTGCAACCGACAGCCCTCGTATGCTGCTTGCTCACCGGTGGCAATGATATCGACTCATTGGCCTTTTTTATCTTCTTAATTTCCTTGAAGTCGAGAATCAGCGCGGTCATGATTAAGCACCTCCATTCGCGTAGCTCAATGACCAATCATCATTCAAAGCCGCATTCTGAATATACCATGCTGCTCGGATTGTCTCCGAATCATCTTCTGTAAGATGCTCAGGATCTTCTATATTCACCCCCTTCTTGAGCAGGCGATCGTATTCGATTGCGACCGTTGCAAGCGCAGAAGCCTTTTTGAAAGCGCACCTTGCGGGTTCCTTGACTCCAAACTTTCCCCTGGTGACAAAGTTGTTTCCATAGCAAGTTGGACAGACGTTCCGTAAGATGCAATTCTTGCAATTCTCTTCAAGCTCTAGCTGAATGCGTGAGTAGTCATACTCCCACAGCTTCTCAGCCGGAAGCGTTGAAGACGACATGCCTTGAAAGTAATGACACGGGTATTTGATGCCTGCTATATCGTATGCAATCATCTGATCGCCCATACCGCACCATTTGTGCAACTCGTTGCCAGGATATGCCACTTCGTGTAAATCCATTGCCAGTAACGAACACGGACGAATCGAGTAATGCTGTTTATACCAATCGACCAAGACAGCTAGTTGCTCTGTGTACTCGTTAATGAGCTCTTTCGCAGACCAATCTGGCCCATAAGCCAGATTGCACGTGACAGAGAATCCCAGTTCATGGAGATAAATTACGCCTGAGGCCAAAGAAGGCAAGGTGAGTGGCGAGACGGTCATCTTTACGCTTTGCTTCGGCCAAGTCTCCTTGAAGAATCGAACATCTATTTGCGAATATGACATGCTGCGGTTGGCGTTATGCATATCTGGAGTGCCATCTAAGCTCAACCCGCAAACAAATCGATCCTTGTTTGAGGTTAGCCAACTCTTGCTTTCTGAATCAAGCAGCGTTCCATTGGTTGAGGCGTAGAACGCGTACGGGTTCTCCCAATCGTGAGCCCATGTCCATTCGCAAATTTCGCGAATGAGATGAAACTCTGAAAAAGGCTCGCCACCCATAAAGTCAAACAAGATTTCCTCGTCAGCATCGGCCTCGGAAAACGAAGTCTCGATAATTGTCATGGCAGTCGCAAGATCCATTGTTTTAAAGGATTTGTTTTCTTCGAAGCAATAGATGCAGTTGAGATTACATTTCTCCGTGATTGTAAGCATCACGGTTTTTTGTTTCGTCATCTATATCACCTCATAGATTGCTGTGTGCCCGTCCATTATTCTAGCGCCCCAGTGGCGCGCGTCTTCTTGTTCTCCCGCAAGACGTGGCGCCGTTGGCTAACAGGCTTTCGATTCAAGCTCATGTAGCGCAAGAGCGAGCTCAACGTGAATCATCATGATAATCGTCTCTAGGTCGACTTGAAAAACGCCAGCCCCCAATGATCGAGATGGCTCTGTTTCGGCTACTGGAAGATTCCAAATCAGGCTCTTCTCGAATGAGCTCTCGATTTTGACGATGTCGGCAATGAGGGCCCGTACTGTTGCGCCCAGAAGCCGCTTGTCCATAGTCTCGTCTCGGAGGAAGTTATTAAGCTTAGCTCTGCTGGTCGACAAATTGATCACAACATCTTCCTCGCACAAGGCCTTGGCAAGTCTGCGAATGTCCGCCGTTGTATCCAACATACACATCAACCTCCCAAAATAGCTTGCGTAAACACCACCATCTGACAATGCGCAGTTTATGACGAAGAAACGCTTAGCATCTCAATTCACCGGTGCAAAGAAAATGCAAACGCAAGCAGACAGCTACCTTTTGCATCTGCTGCCATAGGCAGTCGACCAACCATAATGGCTCGAATGGGCCAAACGGACCCACGGCTCTTGCCTCATTCCATCGCGGCGACGATCGATTGCCACTGTTGTTGCTATGAGCAACCATAGGAGCGCCCATACGAGTTCGGACGGGACCCCCAAAGCGCCGACCGATATCTCAAACACGAATGCACCCAGGAAGGACTGTGCAGCAGATGAAACCACAATGAGGGCGACGGAATCTGCTGACCCATAGGCGATTGCGGAGCATACGCCTATCGCTGTGCCCAGTGCAGCTAAGAACAGTATCCGTAGCATTGCATACAGTAAATCTGGCTCCGCGAAATACCTAGCTGAAAGAAGATCGCGTTCGGTGGACTCGACTGCGGCTTTCGCCATAGCATCGGACAAGGAACCTGCATCTGGTGCCGCCACATAGACACCGCCTGTAGCCCTGGCGATGCGCCGCATCATCTGCTCATCTGCGGATCCGAAGCCGACCGTACTTATGGATATCCCGGCCTCGGCATATCACTTCATCTCTGCATTGAGGGTATCGAGGAAGCCGAGGTCGGTTGGGGCGCCGTCGGACAGGAGTATGACTTTCGGGCGATTCCCGCCCGACCAATCACCTCGTTCATAACCATCGAGAACAGCGTTTAAGGCCGCCTTCATAGCAGTGCCGCCGTCTTGCATGCCCTGCATAGCAGGAATGCCTTCTGATACCGGCGCCATCTTGCGAAGGACGCTAACGTCTGAAGCAAACTCGTAGACCATGAACGGGAAAGAGGGGTCAACCTCGTCCAAAACGTCGCTGATTGCCGCATACCTACGCTGCTCAGGGTCGTTCCCAGACATCGACCCGCTGTCGTCAATGACGAAAATATAGGAGGTCGGATCGCGCGCACCAACGTCGATATTGTGCTCGTAGGCCCATTCCAGCAGTGCGCCAAGAGAGAAAGTGAGAGCAAGACCAGACAGCAACATGAGGAGCACTCTTGGGATACCGTCTTTCATCGTCATGACGTTTCCGATGTAGTTATTCGTTAACTTGCTCGTTAGGAATACTGTGATGACGACGGCGAAATACAGCAACAAGAAGAGTAGCCCAATTACTACTGGTCGGCCTATATGGTTAACCGTACGCTGATAGAGCAATAGTGACGGAAGCCACATGCTGATACCGATAACGGCGGTGATGCGCCATAACGGCCGATTAATCGGGATTCTGCAAGTACCGATGCGACCATTGCTTTTCTCACCAAAAGCATCAAGTATGCCAACGTACGAGTCCATTACATTCCTCTCGATTTCTTAGCCGTTCAGCTGACTTCGATGGCCACAGTCTAGATTCAATCCAAGTTTCACGAGGGCATAGCGCTGTGCAAGTCCGCTGCAAAGAAACCAGGCGACTGGATGGCTTGGTCGCATCTTTAGCGAGTGGGGGGAAGGCGTTCGCCTGCGTATATTGAAGACATGAATGCCTGGCTACGGCAAGGCGTTTGCACCTTTCTTGCACCGTGAATAGCGGACGGTAGCATGGGCTGCCCTGTATCGTGCAACTCAGCGAAGCGACATTTAGCTCGGCTAAGGAACAACCGTTACGCAGAAGAGGTGATCAGAATGACGCAGAAAGCTTACAACATCGGTCACGATGACATGATGGCGCTGTACGGCTGGGCGGATTGCGGTGCCCGCCCCTCGCTCCTGGTGTCGGCTCCCTCCATCAAGGATGTTGGCGAGATGGAGCTCGTGCGCGAACTCGCTGACATGGTATATGACGCCTCTGGCTACAAGGATTCGCCGACACGCCATTTCATAGCGCGCAACTTCCCCTACAACGGAAGTCCTGCAGATTACGCTCGCTTCCAGGACAGCCCCATCGAAGCGGCAGAGATTTCGAATTGCTTCGCCGGAGTGGACTGCATCGATATGACAGGCTGGCTCGGAAAAGAGCATGCCGGGGCGAACTGGGAGAAGCTCCCCCAGCTCGTGCGCAGCAGCCCCGCCTCTGATTACGTGTTCCTTGCGTATTCCGACTCCCCGACGGACATCGCCCGCCTTGCCACGTCGATCCGTAAGGACTGCGGCGTCGCGCTCCGCCACATTGGCATTAGCTATCCGGATCCGAAGGCCCTAACCGAAGCGTTCGGCTTCGCCGCATCGCGCCATGTGAACTTCGATCCCGAAGAGTTCGAAGAATGGGCGGCCCGCTTGGTCCAGGACGGGAAGGCCCTCAATTACGCATACATCAGCTCGATGGCGACGATTGCCAGTTACGAGTGCGCACATGCCGGCGCGCAGCAGTCCTCTTTCAGGGAGCTGCTCGAACGTTACTCGACCCACACCCCTTCGATCGGCAAGGCAAGCCGACTCGGGTTCTAGGAGGAAACGATGATCAACGCATACGCAACAGAGCAGGACATCAAGCGCCTTACGGTTTCTTGCGCCATTAACGAAGCGGTGCACGCCCTCGAGGATCCGAAGCTCTCCTTGGCAGACAAGATGGCAATCGTGGGCGAACTCTGCCCGGCGGGTGGGCCGGTGGCGATGTGTGACAACAACGGTGATGTCCATGTAATCGACTCTGATTCGCATTCAATCATGTTCGCGTCCTCTGGGCGCGGGAAGACGCGCCGCCACGTTTTCCCCATGGTGATGACCGAGATCCTCTCCGGAACGAACCTCGTCGTCAACGACATGAAGGGCGAGATCTATGCAGCGATGCAAGGCCTTCTCAAGATGATGGGGTACACGGTGTACGTGCTCGACCTCCGGCAGCCCTCGAAGAGCCCCAACCGCTACAACCCGCTCGCCATCGCATGGGACGAGTACTACCTTGGGGATAAAGATGCGGCTTTCCTTTACCTGCACAGCTTCGGCCAGTCCCTCTTCAGCCAGATGGAGAATGCATCTGCGGACCCCTTCTGGCACATGACCGCGACCGACTACTTCGTAGCCCTGACTATGGGCATGCTGGAGCACGGAGTCGAAAAGGGCGCATTCACACTTGAGAGCGTGGCCCTGATGGACCGCGTTGGCAACAAGAAGTCCGGCCCGGGCATCCCCCTAATCAACGATTTCTTCGCCGGTCTTCCCAGTGGCGGCATTGCGGAGCAGTTCGCGAGCGGAACGATTGGCGCCCCCAACGACACGCGCGCGAGCATCCTGAGCGTGTTCCGCCAGCCCATCTCTCTTTACGCCGGACAGCGCGGCTTGATGGACGTGCTGGCTCGCGACGACTTCAAGATCAGCGACCTTGCACAGGAGAAGCGCGCATTTTTCATTATCTCACCCGACGAGACGCATTCCCTCGGACCCGTTGTGGTCGGCATCCTTAATCAAGTCATGTCTGCCCTCATCTCGCATGCACAAGCTGCATACGGCGGCGTTCTTCCCCGCCGCATCGACTTCATACTGGATGAATTTGGCAACCTTCCCGCAAAAGT
>JAFUBE010000066.1 GCA_017460365.1 Eggerthellaceae bacterium | reverse complement strand
GTACCTATACTTTGGGTCGCAACAGACCTGAGAAGAAGGTTATCGATGAAGGAACTGATCCTGCACATCGGCACATGCAAGACCGGCACAAAGGCACTTCAGGCGTTTCTTAGGGATAACGCAAGCATTCTCGAGGAACAAGGTTTCAAAGTTCCTGTTAACCGAAGATATCCCGGTGCCTCCCAAAGGCGAAACGGTCATTTTCTTGCCGTACGCTCATGCGTGGATTCTCGCGCCGACAACTATACCAGCAGGCACGATATGCTTGCCAAGCGCGACTACGAGCGATTTGCAAAAGCATTGCAGACGCATGACAAAATAATCTTGAGCGACGAGGCAATTTGGCTCGAGGGAACGAGAGGGGATCAATTCTGGACGAACTTGCACGAACAGATAACCGGGGCAGGTGTTGAACGAGTCAGTATCATTATCTACCTCCGCCGCCAAGACGAGCTTTCCTACTCCCTTTGGAAGCAATTTATCAAAACAAAGTTGAACGTGACATTCGGCAAGTTCCTCCGCCGTAAGACGGTAGTCAACATGCTTGATTACCATAAAACGCTTTCAGCCATCGAATCCGTTTTCGGCGAGGGAAGCGTAAGGGTGCGCGTTTATGACCGCAGATGCTTCCCCGAAGGAGACATCGTCAATGACTTCTGCGAAACTGCGGGAATAACACGCGACGAGCGCTTTTCTGCACCTGAGCCGGAAATAAACCCCAGCCTTTCGACGACTGCAGCCGAAATCAAAAGGTGGGCAAATGAAAGCGAGGTGTACCGCGATGCACCCAATTTCCTGCGCGGACCTGTCAGGGACTACTCGGCAAGAACCCCCGACGAGTCGGTTTCTAGCATGACGCCCGAACACTTCGAGAAAATCAAGGACACCTATTCGGAAGGAAACGCGCTTATCATCTCCCGATATTTCAACGGCGAGAGCAATGCGCTCGTGGAATGGCCGTCTTACGATAAGAAGCCCTGGGATCCCCATTCAGAGGAAACCCTTCGAGCAATCGTCCAGATTTTCACCGATGCTTTGGTGCTACAACGCCGAAAGATCGATTCGATTGTCGATGAAAACAAGAGGCAAGCGGCAGAGATAGCTTCCCTGAAAGAGCAATTGGCATCGTTACTCCCCACAAGTTAGACAGCAGCAGTCAGGGCTGGAACGCCGATGATATCGACGGGTAGCCTGCCGAAGATGGCGGCACTTCGGCAAATACGTCGAGCATCTCAGGGCTCCACGTCAAGCGCGACTCGTTTCTGAATTCGATTATACCCAATAGCCGAACTGCCAACCGTCCTGCAAAGCGCACAGCGGTTATACTAATCAGCGCACAAACGTCGCGAAGGAGACAAAGTGGGTTCGAATATCGCGCAAAGAAGCTTCGAAGTGGGAGTCGGGAAACTCGAATCGGTCGGAGCCACGCTCGAGCGTTCGGGACTCAAGGGAAACGCGCTGCTCGTTTCAGGATCTCATGTCTGGGAAGAATATGGAACCACCTTGCTGCAGCAAGTCAGCCGCGTTGCCAGCGTCGAGGTCCACAAAGTCAAAGCCAATACGATGGAGCGGGCGATGGATCTCGCCCAACAGGCTTTGCTCGGGGACATCGACTTCATCGTCGGCTTCGGTGGCGGGAAGGCTACAGACGTCGGTAAATATGCCGCCTACGTCGCGAAAAAACCCTACGTGTCGATTCCGACAACCCTTGCGAACGACGGGCTGGTTTCGGCCATTGCCGTCCTCAAGGACTCGGAATCGCTTCCTAGGAGCCTCGGGTGCAGAATGCCCGACGTCGCAATTCTCGATATTGACATCGTCATGAACGGCCCGATTGACCTCGTCAAAGCAGGAATCGGTGACACAATCTCAAATCATACCGCCCTCATCGACTGGGACATCGCCGTGAAAGCCGGGCGCGAAAGCGAGAACAACTACGCCAAGCTCATGTCTTCGACAGCCCTCGAATCGCTCATCAACAGCCGGTTCGACGAAATCGACGGCGATTTTCTCATGCAACTCGCGAAATCCCTGATCTTCTCCGGCATCGCGATGGAATATGCAGGAAGCAGCAGGCCGGTCAGCGGCTCTGAGCACCTTTTCAGCCACGCACTCGATTATTACGCGCCGCAAAACAACCTGCACGGCATCCAAACCGCCTTGGGAACCATCGCTGTCCTAACGCTCACCGGACGTCCCCGAAAACAGCTCTTGGACTACCTCTCTCGCTTCGAAGTCGACGTCAACCCGAGGCGACTCGGGATAGACAAAGACCAATTTGTTGAATGCTTCCAAAAAGCACCTGCAATGCGTCCGGGGCGATATACTTGCCTGAACGAATGCGATCTCGCAACCGCAAACCTTGAAGCAACTTACGATCAAGTACTGGAGGAAACTCGATGAAAGCTCTGATTCTCGCCGCTGGCTTGGGCTCCCGCCTCGCGCCGATCACGGACACAGTCCCCAAATCGCTCGTCCCCGTGAACGGGCAGCCCATCCTCTTCCGACAAATCGAATGCCTGCGCTCCAACGGTGTCGAAGACATAACCGTGGTGTCGGGATATCTTGCCGACACGCTCGAAGAGCGCGTGCAAGAATTTTACCCCGATGTGAAAATCGTGAGGAACGAAGACTACAAGACCACCAACAACATGTATTCCGCCCTGCTTGGAATGCGCGACTTCGCAGCGTTCGATGACATCAACCTCATGATGAACGCTGACGTGTTCATCGACGAATCGGTCATTTCCGCACTGCTCGAATGCCCAGCGGAAAACGCGGTCGTGGTCGACCTCGGACGATACCTGGAAGAATCGATGAAGGTTGTCGCCGATTCGGACGGGAGGCTCGTGCACATCAGCAAGCAAATCGGACCCGACGAGGCGCTCGGATGCTCCATCGACGTCTACAAATTCTCCAACCGAGGCATGCAGGCGTTCGAAAAGATCTGCTGCGACTACATCGAAGGCCAGCACGAGCTGAACATGTGGAGCGAAATCGCCATCGACGGCGCTTTCGCGCTGGAACGGTTCGAAGCATGCCCGCTCGACGGCCGCTGGCTGGAAATCGACAATCACGACGACCTCGCCGCCGCCGAAGCCCTTTTCGCCTAGAGGAAGATTGCCATGCAGGATGTTTTTGGACGAAGCATCGATAGCCTCCGCAGCAAAAAGCTGTTCATCTTCGATATGGACGGCACTATCTACACTGATGGCAAACTCTACGGCGGATCGTCCCGTTTGATGGATAGGATTCGTTCGCGCGGCGGGCACTACGTGTTCTTCACGAACAACTCTTCGAAGTCGGTAGAGGAATACGTCGACCGCCTCAACGCAATGGGCATCCCCGTTTCAAGCGAGAATTTCTCCACTTCGGTCGATGCGACGGTCGCTTACCTCGACGAGAACCACAAGGGCGAGCGCGTTTACTGCATGGGGACCGCATCGCTCGTCGAAGGACTCCGCAATGCGGGACTTGACGTCACCGAAAACGTCACCGACGATGCAAGCGTCGTACTCATCGGCTTCGACACGGAATTGACCAGCGAAAAGATCCGCAAGACCTGCGAAATGCTGACGCATGACGTGACCTACCTCGCCACCAACGTCGACCTCGCCTGCCCGACTTCTTTCGGCTTCGTCCCAGACTGCGGCGCGATCGCCCAGATGATCGAGTCCGCGACGAAACTCACCCCGAAGTTCTTGGGGAAGCCCGCTCCTTTCATGGTCGAGGCGGCGATGCGACGATTCGATTGCGCTCCGCAAGAAACCGTCGTCGTGGGAGACCGCCTCTACACGGACATCGCCGCCGGCGTTAACGCCAATGCCTGTTCCGTGTGCGTGCTCACCGGCGAAGCGACGATAGACGACATCAAAGCGAGCGACGTCTCGCCCACGTACACTGTCTCCTCCGTTGCAGACATCCTGAAGGTGCTCGACTAACCGTACGGTTTTCGGAAAAAGCGGGCGACGCTCGCGAGCAGGCTGCCGCTCTGGCGCGACAACATCGTCTTGAACGCTTTGCGTCCACGACCAGTGGCCAGCTTTTTCGCGAACGCGAGCCCGAATCTCGCGTTCGCGAACGGCTTCAAGGACCGGGCGAGCTTGGCGTCCTTTTGCAGCTGAATCACTTCGTTGTCCCCGATGAGCAGCAAGAACTTGCACAGGTGGCCGCAAGCAGCCCCGAGCGCCCCGCGATTCAACGCCAGCCTCGCCAAGTAGTATTCCCTCGTTTCGGGCACGAGCAGCGGAACAGTCTCGTCGTGCTCGATGGCGCCGTAGTCTCCTATCTCGAAAAGCCAATCGAAGTAATAATCTTGCGTGACCCGGTCTCTCCTCGCCAAAGCAAAGCCCTCTTCGCTTTCGAAAAACGCTGTCCTGGCGGCTAGGAAATCACGCTTCATGGCGCCTTTCATCTGCTCGATGGCCTGTTCGACGTCGTTCTCTTCGCCATCGGCAAATGCAATAAAGCCGTCACGGCATCGCAAGAGCGGCGCCATGTCGAGCACGCACCCCATGCACCTGTTCTGAAAGACATATTCCTGCAGCACGTCGTTCGCAGCGCGCATGCGGGCCGCAAACGACGCATATGAAGGGGCCTTGGCGTCGGCGAACTCCAATTCCCCGAACTTCGAATAATACTCCCCAGGCGTGAGACAGAACGATCCCACGATGCGCAACCCCTGCTTCCCGAGCGTCTCGCATGCAAGCTCCATGAAAGAAACGACCTGGTCGCCGCATGGCTCGAGGAAGTTGTAAAGCGAACCCTCGGCACAGTGGCCCTCCACAGGCTTCATAAGGCGGGCGATGTCTCCTTGCAGTTGCGAGTAATGAAGCAGGCAGCCTGTCGACTCGAGTTGCGCATAGGCATCGGAAACCCGCCTGCTCCGCACGTCGAACACATCAACGGAGTCGAAGCCGTAGAGGAGCAGAAGCGGCATTCCGGCTGCAACTGCCGCGAGGTAAGCGGTGCTCCACATCGCTATCATCGCGTCATATTCCGCCACAATGTCTTCAAGCACGCCGCGCCCTTCCAGCAAGCGCAAGTTAGCCGGGGCATCTGCGATGAAATCGGCCAGCTGCTCCGAAACTGCGTGGAGGGTGCTTCCCTTGTTCCCAGGCTGGTAGCGAGGCTTGATGTCGAAAGCAACCCCCGGATTGTCCCGCGCGATC
>JAFUBE010000624.1 GCA_017460365.1 Eggerthellaceae bacterium | reverse complement strand
TGCTGCGGATAACCTCATTGTAAATATCACGTTCGCATGGGAGCACGCTGTTGCAATTACTAGGGCGGAAGATGCAAATGCCCTGGTCTCGCATCGATTCCCACAGTACTCATTCAATGATGGTCAAGTTCCTGAGTTCTACGAATACCTCATTAAGGACGAGCGATTTAGACACCACCTCTGGCTGGCTTCCCCTGGAGGTGCTGGTCGCAACCGCGTGCTCAAAACATCGGAAATGCTCGAGTATGAATTGTTTACTCCAGCAGAGGTCGAACAGAAGCAAATCGGTGAGCTTTTCGCTTCCCTCGACAACCTCATCACCCTTCATCAGCGTAAGCTCGATGTGCTTAAGAATGTTAAGTCTGCTTTGCTTGATAAAATGTTCGTGTGATTTGCGAGGGGGATTGAATGTCGTACCTGCCTACTTTCCAAACAACTGCCGGGATGCTCAATCTCGTCGCTGAAATCGTGGAACTCACACATGCCTTCGATATCAATCCGGCGCTCGTTCCCAGCCCGACCATACGTCGCATCAATCAGATGCGGACGGTCCACTCTTCTACCTGGATCGAGGGGAATACGCTGACTCTTGACGAGGTTACAGCGGTAATCGATGGCAAGCGGGTTGTTGCCCCAGAGCGCGAGATTCTCGAGGTGAAGCAGGCGTTTGCCGCTTATGACGCTATTGCAAACATGGACCCGCGCTCGCTGGACGATTTGCTCCAAGCACACGGAATAATGATGCGGGGTATCAAGCCAGACGCCGGAGAGCTTCGTCAGGTGGAGGTCGGAGTCTATTCGGGCGGCACATTGATTCATGCAGGAACCCCTGCAGCAGAGCTGCCAGCCGCCATGATAGAGCTATTCACTTGGCTCGATAAATCAAAAGACCATCCGCTCATCCAAGGCTGCTTCTTCCATTGCGCCTTCGAGGGAATCCATCCGTTTTCCGATGGAAACGGGCGTACGGGGAGGCTTTGGCATTCCCTTATCAACAGGTCTTGGAAGCCGATTCTAGCATGGGTGCCCGTGGAGTCGATGGTGGCGCAAAGCCAGCAGGATTACTACCGCGTGCTCAGAGTTTCCAACTCAGGGGAAGCAACCGACTTCATCGAGTTCATGTTAGAGATGACGCGCGATGCGCTGACCGATGTCTTTGTTCGCGCCGAAAACGGTTATGTCGGTGAAAATGTCGGTGAAACCGCCCAGAATGTCGGTGAAAATGTCGGTGAAACCGCCCAGAATGTCGGTGAAAATGACGGCGATAACCCTCAGGAACGCATTGTTGAGTTGCTCACGGGCGACCCCTCGCTATCGGCAGCGAAGTTGGCGGATAGGCTCGGCTTGAGCACACGGCACATCGAACGAGTGCTGGCCGAGCTGAGGGAAGCCGGCATTATTGAGCGTTCGGGTTCAGCGCGTGGTGGTCACTGGATTGTAAGGCGCTAGCATGAGAGATGTGTTTAACAATGAGTCGGATTTCGAAGAAGCCCTAATCCAGAATCTCCAGAAGAACGGCTGGAGGAATGGGTTGCTCAAATACCCAACCGAACAGGAGCTTCTTGATAACTGGGCGCAGATCTTGTTTGACAACAACAAGGAACAAGACCGCCTCAACGGATGCCCCTTAACCGCTGGCGAGATGCAGCAGGTTATCGAGCAGATCGCCGGACTACGTACTCCCATGAAGCTCAACGGCTTCATCAATGGCAGGAGCGTTTCCATAACACGCGACAACGAGGAAGACCCCCTGCATTTCGGCAAAGAGGTGAGTCTCTATATCTACGACAGGTTGGACATCGCCGGAGGCAGAAGTACCTACCAGATAGCACAGCAGCCGCGCTTCTCCACCAAGTCGAAAATGCTCGGGGAACGGCGCGGCGACGTGATGCTGCTCATCAACGGCATGCCCGCCATACACGTGGAGCTCAAGCGCAGCGGCGTTTCGGTGACCCAGGCTTGCAACCAGATCGAAAGATACTCTCACGAGGGCGTGTTCAC
>JAFUBE010000623.1 GCA_017460365.1 Eggerthellaceae bacterium | reverse complement strand
CTTTCAGTCGGGTGAGCCTGTTGGGTCGTTCCCAGCCGACTCGCTTACTTTACGGTCACCTTCACGGTGACGGTCTTCGTCGAGGCTTTCGCGTAGTTATCGGTCGCCTTCACGCTGGCCTGCAGCCCCATGGTGTAAGCGCCCTTCTTGGCACCCTTCTTTACCTTCACCTTGCCGCCCGACAGGCTAAGGACCTTCTTCTTGTCCTTGGTCGTCACCTTCCACGTCGCGGTGCCGAAGTCGGTTTTCACCTTGGGCAGCGAGAACGTCTTCGCGGCCTTTTTCAGCGCCTTGGCCGTGTACGACTTCTTCACGCTCGTCTTCGCGGCCTTGGCCGCGTTCGCAGCCGGCGCGATCTTCCACTCGATCTTCTTCGCGCCTTCCGTGCCATCGGCCCACGCGTAACCGCTCTTCAGCGTCACCGTGGCGACGTACTCTCCCGCGTCGGTTGCCGCCCCGTTCCGCAACGTGTACGCCTGATGCGGTTCGATGCCGGCTTGCTCCTTGCCGTTGTACACGAGCCCGCTCGCGGGAACGGGCGTCGGCACGAGCGCCAACACGTCGACGAGCTCGGCCCACTGCGCGTAGAGCGTGCGGTTGCCGGTTATCTCGATCGTATCTCCCGGCTGCAGAAGGCGCATCGTGCCATCGGGGGCGTCCGACCAACCCTGGAACGTGAAGCCGGGCCGCGTGTACGTGCATTCGGCGAGCGTGACGACCTGGCCGTACTCGACCTGCCTTGCGACATAACGCATTCCCTCGAAGTTCGGGTGGTACGTGAGTAGGTACTCCGCGTTCTCAACGTCGACGTAGAACGTTCCTTCCGCACCGTAGAAGTTAACGTCGACCCTGTTGCCCTTCGAACCCGCACTCCAATCCTTGCAGGCGTAAGCGAGCGCATCGGTCTCGAGCGTCTGGTAGGGAACGACGCGCTGGAACGTGGTGGAGCCGCTGTCGTTCGAATACGTCGCCGTAATGGAAAGCTGGCTCGCCACGGCTTGGGGCGTGAAGTCGAAGTAGCTGGGATCGGTTGCCGTCCACTGCCCCACGCTCTCATCGTTTACGGCGAGCTGCGGTGCCGTCTGGTTCTGCGTGATGGACAGCTCCGTCACCGAGATCGACTTGGCTGCCACCCACTTTCCATGAAATGCCACATCTTCCGTGATCGTGAACTTGTCGCCCGGATTCTTGGGAGCGCCGCCGAATTCGGCGCACCAGCCCGCGAACTCGAGGCCAGCGGGAGCCTCGGGTGCTGCCGCCACGGTGACTTCCGTACCGTACTGGTAGTCAGCCGGCGTGATTCCGCCGTCGTAGTTGTACCCTTCCAGCCCATCGAGCCCGTAGTCGTATGTCACGTGGCACTGTATCTGGATATCAGCGCCCGAGCCATCAGTGCCCGCAGTGGCATCACCCCCGTCGGCAAGAGCCACCATCGGGCAAAGCGACATCGACAGAACGACCGACAACGCAAATGCAAGCAAGTGCTTCCTCATCGTGATCCCCTTTCCAACCGACGTGCCAAACGGATTGCATAGGTTTCCCCACACGACTATTATCGGTTGAAAACGGTCGCGAACGAGAACCGCTCGGTCGCGCTCCGATACCACTTGGTAGCGCACGCTAGGCGGTTTCGGCCTTCTTCGATTCGCTCAGAAGCTCGTTGAGCTTGGCAACTTCTGCTTTGTAGCGTGCGTACATGATGAGCCAGATGATCGTGTGACCCACGGCGAAGAAGCCGGCCATGATTGCGAAGTCAGCCAGCGTGGGGTCGAGCCAACCCACGACCACGCCGATCACCAAGAAGGTCGGCGTGTAAGTCGCGTAATGGACGACTGCTTGCTTCAGCATGCCCCACGAGTCGAGCTCGTAAAACGTGACGCCGGCCATGGGGACGGCGCCGAACGCGCCGGAGAGCAGCATCTGCGCGAGCAGCGCACCCGCCTCGCTGCCGCACGCCGCGAGCAGGGGCCGGGGCAACACGAGCGCGCCGCCGTTGACAAACCCCATGGCGACGACGATGAAGACGCCGACGACCATCCCGAGCAGGAACCCGAACGCCGCGCGCTTTACGGTTCTCTCGACCATGGAAGATCACCCCTTCTTGGAAAGCCGCTCCTTCACCGCCGGTATGAAGCGCCGCGACGCCCACACCTCGGTGCCGTCTTCCAACTCGATGCGCAGCGTGCCCGACACCGAGAAGTCGAAGCGCTCCACACGGCGCAGGTTCACGATCTCGTAGCGCGACACGCGCAGGAACATGCTCGGGTTGACCGCCCGCTCGAAGTCCTGCATCGACATGTTCAGGCGGTACTCGCCGTCGTCTGCCACGATCTTGAGCCGCTTGTTCTCCGAGCACGCCGTCACGATACGCTCTTCCGAGAGCGTCACCGAAAATCCGTCGGCGTTTTGAACCGCCCACGTGCCGGCGAGCGGGTCGGCGACGCGCTCTATGAGGGCGTCCACCTGCCCGTCTCGCTCGGACGCCGTGAACAGGACGTCGATTCCGCGACACCCCTCCTCGACCTCGAACCTGACGTTGACCCGCTTCTTCATTCGCCTGCCTTCCCGACACGGCAGCTCCCACCCCCGTTCATCTTACCCGAACGGAGGCGGGAGCCACGTCATTTCGCCCTATGGCGCCGTTAGAATTCCTGCACCTCGTACGTGCCTACGAGCTCGCCGTTGTAGTAGACGTATACCTCGTCGCCGACCTTCATCGAGTTAGCGCTAGCGGTGAAGGCATTCTGAGCATGCTTCGTGTTGGCCGCGACCGTCTTCGTCGTCAGGTGAAAGCTGACCTCGTCGGTGTCGTTCACCATAATCTTGAACTTCGAGAGGTCGACCTCGATGTCGTTGTCGGTGGTGTTCGAGAAGATGATCATGAAGTTGGGCGTGTCGCCGACCATGTCGAAGGAGATGTCCTTCACATCGACGCCGTCGATTGTGGTGATGACACCGGAGCTCTTCGAAGCCGAGCTCGACGCCGACGCGCTGCTGGTCGAAGCCGCCGAGGACGACGCTGCGCCGCCACCGCATCCCACGAGCGCCGCCGCAGACATGACTGCGCACAGCATGACCACCGTGAATAGAACCGCCGTCTTCCTCATAGCAGACTCCTCTGAAATCGTTAAAGCTATTCCACATTCATTATCTGGCCAAAACATCGCGCGCAAATTACCGCTCGGTAGCGATTTTCGACCGCTTGGTAACCAACACCAAAAACAGAACCAAAAGGGACTGTCCCTTTTGGTCCACCTGGTCAAGTGAGCCATGTGCTATGATTCGAGTTGCGAAAGCGCCCGAACGGTACGTTAGTTTACCTTCCTCGGGCGCTTTGTTCGTCTCGCAAGCAATGCACCGATTTGCCGCCAGGCAGCGGCGTAGACAGAACAACCGGCCCCATGGCGCTTGGCCGATGGGGCGGCGGCGTTCGCTTGCAGGAAAGCTCGCTACTTCACCTTCACGTAGAGGGTGATGGTCTTGCTCGCGGGCTTGTAGTTCGTCGTGGCGGCGGAGACGACCTTCACCTTCACCTTGTAGGTCTTCTTGGCGAGGCCCTTGGGCACGGTAAGCTTGCCGGTCTTGGCGTTCACCTTGATCTTCTTGTCGCCGGAGGCCTTCTTGTAGGTCAGCTTGCCCTTCGCCGGGTTGGACACCTTGGCGTACTTCGCCGCCTTGAACGAGGTCGCCTTCGCTGCCTTGGCGGAAAGGGGCTTCTTCTGGGTCGACTTGGCCTTGGCGGCAAGCTTGTTTTCGGCCTTGGCGATCCTGTAGGAAACCGTCTTCGAGCCCGTGAAGGCGCCGCCCTTCGCGGTGACGGTCACCTTGTAGGCGCCCGCGTTCTTGGACTTCGCGTTCTCGTACTTCACGTCGTAGAACCCGGGCGCCAGAGCGACGCCTCCTGCCGAAACGGATGCCACCGTGGGCTTTTGCGTCTTGCCGTTGAAAACGAAGCTCGCCTTCGAGAGCCCCACCGAGTCGATTGCCGCAGGAGCCCCGGCCTTTGCGACGGCGAACAGCGAGCAGTGCGGGAGCTCTAGCGTCGCGCGCCCGTCGGCGTACGAGCACGGGACGGCCTCCTTGTTCCCGTCGGCGTCGAGGTGCCAGCCTGCGAGCGCCCCGTCGGCGTCGTAGGGGACGGACAGCTCGATCGCGCCGCCCTGCAGGTCGGAGAGCTCCCCGCCGCCCGACGAGAGCGACACCGCGACGGGCTTGGCTGAGTCCATGCCCTCGACTGCGGCCTTCTGCTTGGGGGTCATTCCCTCCTCGGCCTTGTCGCCCGGCTGCACCTTCAAGGTGATGGCGTCGCCGCCGTCGCCCTTCGCCTTCTGCGCGTCGAGGAACTCGCCGACGGCGCCGAGGGCCCGCTTGTCGAGGGTCGCGGTCGCGCCGTCGAAGTTCACCGTGAGGCCCGCCGCGTTCCCGGAGGCCGCGACGTTGCCCACCGTGCCCCTGTCGATCACCGCGGCGTAGACGTCCCGCTTCCATAGCGGGGTGGTGGCGTCGATGAGCACTGCGGTGCCCCGTCCCACCTGGTCGGCGGCCTGTTTGCTCACCGAGGGCGCGGTCGCGGTGCCCTCCTTCACGGCCGGCTTCACCCTCGTCCTCGTCATGGCGCACGCGCACCGCTCGACGATGACCCCGCCGTCATCGGACACCTTCTCCCATGCGTGCGGCTCGGACGCCTTCAGGTCGCAGCCGCTGCACGACAGGGAGTGGGAGGCCGCGTCGCCGGCGACGGCCGTCGCCTTCAAAGCGTGGGCGCCCTCTGCGTACCTCGACTTGCACACGTCGCAGTACTTCCAGTGCCCCATATCGTCGTGCAGCGCGCCCGAGCCCCCGTGCGCCTCGGTCGCGAGCGTGGCGTTACACCGGTCGCAGATGACGGCGTGCCCCGTGTCGCCTGCGCTCTCGTACCTGCGCGAGGCGTCGTGCCCGCAAACCTGTGAGTAGCTCATCTTGTCCGTGACGACGGGGAGCTTGTCGGCGCCGTCCTCCACAACGTACATGACCTCGATGCTGATCTCGTCTCTGGGGCCGGGGACCTGGACGCCCTCGTACCAATCGATGTCGCCCGTCGTCTGGTAGGTCGCCCTGCCGTCGTCGGCCTGCGTCGCAAGGCCGCCGGCGGACTGGGTGCTCACGGAGCCGCCCGTCACCTTCTGCTCGCCGGATGCCTCCTTCTTGTTGCCGACGTAGATGAGCACGGTCGCGCCGCTGTGGTCGACGCTCTGCTTCCACGCGCTGAACTTCACAGGGACCTTCAGCTTGCCGTCGTCGCCGATGATGACCTCCCACTTGTCGATGTTCGCCTTCAGCTTGTCGTCGAGCGGCTTGTTGAAGTTCGTGGTATAGCCGCAAACCGTGCACGACAGCACCGCGTTTCCGTTAGCGTCCTTCGAGAGCCTGTTGATGTGCGGGCCTCCCTGCTTCTCCTGGAACCCGCACAGCTTGCATTTCCTCCAATGGCCTAAGTCCCCTTGGTTGACGTACTCCCATTCGCACGCGTCGGTATCCTCAAGGCCGCAGGTCGGGCAGCTTACGTTGTGGCTAACCCCGTCGCCGGCCGGCTCGTACACGAACTTGTCGAGGTGGTACTCCCGCGTGCCCTCGTCGACGAAGTAGCACACCGAGCATTCCTGGTAGTGCTCGTAGCCCTCGTCGCGCCACTCCATTATGTGCTCCTCGTTGCTGTCGGGCTCGACGTAGCCGCAGACCTCGCACTCGACCCAGTGGTCCGCCGGGTCGGACATGCCCACCATGGAGTGCTTCTGCACCGGCTCGGCATAGTAGCAGACCTCGCAGTACTCGTAGTGGCCCTCCGGGTCCTTGTTCCACAGGTCGTCGGCGACCTCGTGCTCCTCGTAGGAGTCGGGGTCGATGTAGGTGCACTTCTTGCACTGCTTGTAGTGCTCGAGCGGATCCGTGTTCACGAGCTGCATGTCCTCGGTGTGGCGGGTGGACTCGTCCTTCCAGTCGCAGACGGAACACTTCGCCACGTGCGAGTCGTACACGAGCCAGCTCGAGCCGTCGACGACGTACTCCTTCTCGTGCTTGGCGCGGGTGCTGTGGTCGCGCTCGCCGCACTCGCACTCGCGCCAGTGGGTCTCGCCGTCGTTGTTCCACTTGTCGAAGGCGTGCCTCTGCGGCTGGGTGTCGTAGCCGCACACGGTGCAGTGCTTGTGGTGCGTGTCCCCCTCTATGACGTATTCCCACTCGTGGTCGTAGCTGTTGATCGTATCGTTCCAGTTGCAGACGCTGCACATCCTCGAATGGGTCAGCGGGCCCTTGCTCCAGATGTTCAGCCAGTGGTCCTCGACGCCGAGCTTCGCCCCGCACTTCTCGCACACGCTGCGCCAGTGCGAGCTCACGTCGTAGCCGTAGCCGTCGAGCTGCCTCGCCGTGCACGGCACCCTCGCCTGGATCACCTTGTTGCACTCGCCGCAGACGACGTCGTGGGTGCCGTCGCCCTTGTCCGCGTAGGTGCGCTTGCCCTCGGGGTGGGTGCAGGGATTGCCGGACGACTCGAGCACGGTGCCGCAATACGAGCAGACCGTCAGGGTGTCGCCCGGTGTGAACGCGTTGCCGTCGCGCGCGGTCCCATAGGAGGGAGCGGTGTAGTCCCAGCTTTCGTCAGATACCGTGATGTGCACGGTCTCCCCTGCAACGACCTCTGTCTTGTGAAAGTTGCTCCAGGTGCTGTGGGTCTGATAGCCGATGTCGTGACATACCTCGCCCGAGCCGTTCGTCCCGGTGCACTCGGGCGTGATGCAGCCCGCGCCGCCACCGACGGGAGTCGAGTTGACGAACTTGTAATTGTGGCCGTGGTCCCACCAGGAGCTCGTGCTGGTCCCGTGGTTCGAGTGGATCCACTTGGCATAGCTGCAATGCTCGCACATAACGGCGACGGCAAGCCACGGATAATAGGAATAGCCCTCCGGCTGGGGATTCTGAACCTCACCCACGCAGAGGAGGTGCGGGCTCCCGTCCGGGCAGGTCGTCTCGGTCGCGCCTTCCGGCATCTGCACGACGTCCTCGCCGCTCGGGTTCTGCTCGCTCGACTGCGCGGCCAGGCCCGCGCCCTGCGTTGACAGCGCAAATGCGGAGGTTCGTGTCGCGGCGAGCGACTGGGGGCTCAGCGCCGGCGCGGCCGCGCCGCAGCAGCCCTCGTGGCCGCACGCGCCGCCCACGCTGCAGTCG
>JAFUBE010000622.1 GCA_017460365.1 Eggerthellaceae bacterium | reverse complement strand
TGACGGGAAGTGTCACGCGAGCGGTTGGAAATTGATTAATTTACCCATAATTAGGTATAATCAATCTTCACTCGGACGGCCACGCATGCCCGAGCTAGGGGAGGGGACGCCATGGGTTTCGCATCAAGCTGCACCGATTCCGCTGCACAGCCTCAGTCTGTCCAGTTCGCGCCTCTGCCGAGCACCGACAAAATGCATCGCTACGTCATCGACCACATCGATGAAGCGATTGAAAAGGGCTGGGTCGTTCCCTATTTCCAACCTGTCGTGCGCACGATGACCGGCAAGCTTTGCGGGCTTGAAGCGCTCGCCCGTTGGGAAGATCCCACGTACGGGCTGCTCGCGCCGTATCACTTCATCGGGGCGCTCGAAGACGCGCGTCTCATTCACAAACTCGACAGCTGCATCGTGCGCCAGGTGTGCCGCCGCTACCGCGACTGCGTCAGCCGCGGCCAGGAAGTCGTCCCCGTTTCTTTCAACCTGTCACGTCTCGATTTCGACCTATGTGACATCGTGTCGGTAGTTGAAGATGCCGTGCGCGAGTACGAAGTGCCGCGCAACATGATCAACATCGAGATCACTGAAACCATTTTCGGCGCCGACCCCTCGTTCATGGTTACGGTCGTGAACAAGTTCCACGTCGCGGGTTATCAGGTGTGGATGGACGATTTCGGCAGCGGGTACTCCACGTTGAACGTGTTGAAGGACTTCGACTTCGACGAGCTGAAGATCGACATGGAGTTTTTGAACCGCTTCGGCGATAAGTCGAAGACGATCCTGGCATCGGTCGTCGACATGTCCAAGAAACTGGGCATCCAGACGCTCGCCGAAGGCGTGGAAACCCAAGAACAAAGCGATTACCTGCGCAGCATCGGCTGCGAGAAGATGCAGGGCTACCTGTACGGCAAGCCAATGCCCTACGAGGACTACGCGATCAGCGACCTGCGCCAGACGGCCGGTGTTGAATCGATGTCGGAGCGGCTGTACTTCAGCGAAGTCGGCGCCGTGAACACGCTCAGCCTGTCGGAACGCGACCTCACGGCGGGCAACACCACGCACGATTACGTGACGAGCATGCCGTTCGCCATCATGGAGTACGCAGGCAACACGTTCTCTTTCCTCGATTGGAACCCCGTGTTCCGCGACTGTTTCGTGAGCATGGGAATTCCCTCGATCGAAGAGGTGGAGCGTCGCATCAACGACACGACCCGCTCCCTCGCCCGCCATGCCCGCTACCTCGTGAATACGCTCGAAACCGAGAAGTTCGCCCGCATCGACTACGTGACCAGCGAAGCGGCGTGCGTCATCCGCGTGCGCCACATCACGTCGCGCAACGGGCGCATAGCCATGATCGTTTCGATCGACGACACGATCGAGCGTTACGAACGCAAGCGGCGCGATAAGCTCGACGACTCGATTACTGCGCTGTACTCGATTTACGAGCTCATTTCGATCATCGATCTCGACAGCGGCGAAGTCGAGCCCCTGTTCGGAACCACCGGGCTCGACACCCGCTACGAGGGGTTGCCGTTCGAAGTGATCACGAACCAGTTTATTGACGCCGAGCTGTTCCCGGCCGATCGCGCCCGCTACCGGGAGTTCATCGACGGCTCCACCATGATGCAGCGCATCCGTGAAAGCGGCGAGAGCTACATCGTCGGTTTCTTCCGCGTGCGCCAGATCGGCGGCGACTACGCATGGAAGCTGTTCGCGCTCATCAGCCTGGTCGACCAGCCGGGCAACCGCGTGATGCTCTGCGTTCGCAGCACGCATTGGTCCAACGACGGCCTGTTCCAGATGGCGTTCGACGGTCACAGCGGTGAGCGTGACGAAGGCGACGGCAGCGCGCCGAACATGCAGGAGCTTCCTGAAGCAATGGGGCTCGACTTGCGCCTGACCGACGGCAGCCTGTGGCGTGCCGTGTCGCGCAGCAACGATTGCGCTTACTTCTGGAAAGACCGCGAGCGGCGTTTCGTGGGCGCCAACCAGAAGTTCCTCGAGTATTACGGCTTCGATTCGGTCGACGCGATTCTCGGCAAAACCGACGAGGACATGGGCTGGCACATCAATCCGGCGCCGTTTAGGGAAGACGAGCTTCGCGTGCTGAACGAGGGCGCGAACGTCGAAGGCAAGATGGGGCAATGCATCGTGCGCGGCGAGGTCCACGACATCGTGGCGACCAAGCATCCGGTGTATCGCAACGGGCGCATCGTCGGGCTCGTGGGCTTCTTCATCGACGTCGACATGGTGCAAGGCGATGGGCTTGTCGTGGGCGACCTGCCGCTGCGCGACCCGGTGACCAACGCGCTGAACTACACGGGGCTCGAGGCCGCCACCTGGCGTTTCGTTGATTCGTATGTGAAGCTCGGGCTCGATTTCGCGATGATTAGCGTGAACGTGGAGAACTACAGCCACATAAACGAAGTGTTCGGTTACGAGTTCGGCGACAAGGTGCTTGCGCGCGTTGCCGACGAGCTGCGCGATTCCGTCGGTTCGCATTGCGCGATCGGGCACGTGTACGCCGAGCGGTTCGTCGTGCTGGCGCAAGGCGTCGGCGACGACAAGCTCACGCAGATGTGCGACGACATCGAGCGCCGCCTTTCGGCCATCGCGCGGATCGACGGCACACCCTGCACGGTGTACGCGCTCGCCAGCTTCGCACGCTATTCCGAGCACCGCGACATCGAGGCGATGAAGCGCAAGAACCGCGATAGCCGTCGCTCGCGCCAGGGCGACTGGAACGACGCCAGCGAAAGCGACGTCATCACCTCCACCTTGCTGTAAGTGACACTTCCCGTCAGACACGATCTGTCACACCCCCGCCGCCGTGACACTTCCCGTCAGACACGAAGTGTCATTTTTCGGGTGGCGCATGCTGTGCCGCGTGTCTTCCTCGAAAAATGACAGATCGTGTCTGACGGGAAGTGTCACGCTTTCCCGTTCGCGTTTGTGGCGAATAACGGGTAACATACTTCGAGCACAGACAAGGAGGGGCAGATGATTAGGGAATTGGTAACCGACGAAGCGCTTTTGGCCACGCCGTGCGAGCCGGCGACGGCCGACGACGCAGAGCTTGCGCAGGATTTGCTCGACACGCTCGAGTCGATCGAGGACGGCGCGTGCTTGGCGGCAAACCAGATCGGCGTCGCGAAGGCGCTCATCGCATATCGCAACGAGAAGGACCGCTTGCATGTCATGTTCAACCCGGCGATGAAGCGCGCCCTGCGTCCGGCTCGCGTCGAGGAAGGCTGCCTCACGCGCGAGGGAACCACGAAGGTCACGCGCTTCGACCAGGCGACTTTCACGTACCAGGAGCTTGTCGACGGCGTGCTCATCCCGCGCAAGAAGGAATGCCGCGGCTGGACCGCACAGATTTTGCAGCACATGATCGATCACTGCAACGGCAAGTTGATTTAAGGAGCGCCACATGGCAAGCAACGCACCAACGCATCATCACCATCACGAGCGCAGCGTCTGGTCAGGCAAACTGGCGTTCATCCTAGCAGGCGCCGCGAGCGCGGTCGGGTTGGGTAACCTGTGGCGTTTCCCCACGCTCGCCGCGAAATACGGCGGCGGCATGTTCATCTTCACGTACTTCGTGTTGGCGTTCACGTTCGGCATTTCGCTGCTGCTGCTCGAAACGGCGCTCGGCCGCCATACGAAGCTGTCAGTCATCGGCGCGTTCTCGTCGCTGCGCAAACGTTGGAAGTTCGTCGGCGTGCTCGCGGCCGCGGTGCCGTTCATCATCACGCCGTACTACTGCATCATCGGCGGTTGGGTGACGAAATACCTGGCCAGCTATGTGGCGCAAGGCGCCGATGCGGTGGCGGTCGACGGGTTCTTCACGAGCTTCATCACCGACCCCGTGTTCACGTACGTGTTCATGCTCATCTTCATGCTGCTGTGTCTCGGGGTGGTGGCGCTCGGCGTGAAGAACGGCATCGAGAAGGCGAACTTCGTCATGATGCCGCTGCTCATCGTGTTCGCGGTGGGCATCGCGATCTTCGTGTTGATGCAGCCGGGCGCAGCCGAAGGTGCGGCGTATTACCTGATTCCCGATTTCAGCAAGTTCTCGCCTGAGCTGGTGATAAACGCGCTCGGGCAGATGTTCTATAGCTTGTCGCTTGCCATGGGCATCATGGTGACGTACGGCAGCTACCTCGACAAGAAGGAATCGCTCACGCAATCGGTCGCGAGCATCGCCGGCTTCGATCTGCTCGTGTCGTTCATCTCTGGCCTCATGATCGTGCCGGCCGCGTTCCTCGCGCTCGGCCTGGCCGAAGGTGGCACGATGTCGGCGGGTCCGTCGCTGATGTTCGTCACGCTGCCCGCCGTGTTCAACGGCATGGGCGGCGCGGCTACCTTTGTGGGCATCGTGTTCTTCGTGCTCGTGCTGTTTGCGGCCATGACCAGCGCCATTTCGCTGATCGAGGCATGCACGTCGATCGTGCAGGACGGCACGCATTGGTCACGTAAGAAGTCGCTTATCGTGACCGGTATCGTGCTCATCGTGGCGGGGTGCTTCATCAACGCCGGTTACAACGCGCTCATCTGGATCGAGCCGCTCGGCCCCGGAACCCAGCTGCTCGACTTCTTCGACTTCCTGTCGAATTCGGTCATGATGCCGATTGTCGCGCTGCTGACCTGCGTCTTCGTTGGTTGGGTTATCAAACCGAAGGTCATCATCGACGAGGTGCGCGCCTCCGCGAAGTTCTCGCTCGCCGGCGCATGGACCGTCATGATCAAGTACATCGCCCCGATCCTGGTGGTCGCCATCCTCGTCTGGAACGTCATCACCCAGTTCGCATAACCCGGGAGTGACACTTCCCGTCAGACACGATCTGTCACACCCCCGCAGCCGTGACACTTCCCGTCAGACACGAAGTGTCATTTTTCGGGTGGCGCATGCTGTGCCGTGCGTCTTCCTCGAAAAATGACACTTCGTGTCTGACGGGAAGTGTCACTCCGAAACCACAGTTTGTTCGATTGACGCGACACACCTATAAGTGCAAAC
>JAFUBE010000621.1 GCA_017460365.1 Eggerthellaceae bacterium | reverse complement strand
GGGGGGCGCGGCTAGTACGAGCTCACCAGGTCGCGCAGCTCCTGCTTTTTGTGGATGTCGAGTTTCGCGTATATGCGCTTGGAGTGCATGCGCACGGTGTTCTCGGAAATGAACAGGGCCTCGGCGGTGCGGGCGACGGTTTCGCCGCGCGCGAGGTACTCGGCGACTTCCGCCTCGCGCGAGGTGAGGTGGTAGTCTTCCTTCAGCAGCTCGACCTGCTTGGAAATGCGGTCGATGTACATGCGCTCGCCGTCGAGGGGTGCCTCCGCCTTTGCGAGTTTCTCGGGCTGCTCGGCCTCGGCGGGCTCGGCTTCTTCGGGCACCTCGGCTGCGAGAACCGCGCTGGCATCGGGCGAAGGCTGCCCGACGAGCTCGATGCTGTTCGAATCGGGAAGGGCGCGCGCCTGCTTGGGCGGCGTCGAGCCGAGCAGCGCGAGCAGGCTGAGCGTGCACACGGTTGCCAGCGCCACCATCGCAGGCGACGACAGGCCCGGCACGGCAACCGAGCTCACGGCGGTCCCCATGATGAAGCCGAAGTCGTGAAGCGCGTACATGATGCCTCCGAACAGCCCGTACACGAACACGGTGTTGATGCCGCGGTCGCGCGAAATCTGCGCGCACTGCACCATCATCACCAAGATCGCCACGCTGTGCAGCGCGTACAGCAATCCGGCCAGCCAGATGACGTACCTGCTCGGCACGAGGGGCATGCAGAAGAACGCAGCCAGCACGAGCGGGAAGACCCGGCGGTACGTGCGCGGCACGTTTAACGTGAACCCGCGGCGCGTCCAAACGACGAGGATGCTCGCGGCTGCGATGAACGACGCCACCATCGACACGATGTTCACGACCGAGCCCACTTCGGGGCCGGTGATCGCAGTGGCACGCATCACGCCCGTGCACAGCCCGAGCCCGCCCAGGCTCACGGCGCTGCGCCAGACGTCGGAGAGCATGCGCTTGTACACCTGCGGATGCTCGCGGGGAACGTCTTCGAACATGGGCTGGTTCAAGTCGATGCGCTTGCTTGCGAGCACGACTGCAAGGCCGAACAGCGGGAGGAAGACGAGCGGTACGAGGATCGCGGTCACCGCAAGCGGGATGGCGTGCAGCGCAAGGTACATGACCGACGCATACACCGTGCCCACGATGAGCTCGCGGTTGCCACGCTCGGCCTCTTCGGCGGCGAACAGGCGCTGCCACAGCATGTAGAAACCCGCCGAGCCCACGCCGAGCAGCCCTCCGCCGCACACGACGAGCGGAAACGATGCGCCTTTTACGTAGCTCGCCGCGATCAGGCACACCCAGCCGAGCACGTAGGGCAAGCTCGCGAGCGGCACGAGGAAGCGCTTCGTGCGTTCGGGGAAGAAATAGGACCCGACGACGCTCGCCAGGTAGGCGAGCGCGAACACCGACGCCTCCACGATGAAGAACCAGAACATCGTGCGGTACTCTTGTATGGAAAGCGGCAGGAAAGGAAACACGCCACCCCACACGGCGGTCGCGTTGATGGCGAGAAACAGCGCGTAACCGAGCGAGACCACACTCGGCCTGAATGCGCGCAGCATCGAAGTCCCCCTCGTATCTTCCATTGCCCCATCATCCGATATTTTGC
>JAFUBE010000620.1 GCA_017460365.1 Eggerthellaceae bacterium | reverse complement strand
GTCGGCATAACGTTTCTGTTGGTTTGACCTAGAGAGAGGGTCTCCCTAACCTTCGGATTGTCGAGGTTCGAAGAGGAAGGGAGACCCATGTCGAATCTTACCGTACCGGGCGCCGTGTCGGCGCTCTCGCAGGCGTTCTCGGAGATCCTGTCCGGGGGGTGCGGCTCGTTCGAGGAGTTCGAGCGCAGGGCCCTCGAGGTCGCGAGAAGGTCGGCCGCCGAGGCCATGTCCGCCGCGCTCGAGGCGCGCGACCGCGAGCTCGTGGCGTCCCGGCCGCAGGGTTCCAAAGTGCACTCCCACAGGGCCCGCACGCTCGCCACGATGACCGGCGACGTCCGCTTCGTGCGCGCCGTGCTGCTCGATGACGCCGGGAGCACCCTCTACCCGCTCGACGAGGAGCTCGGGCTCCCGATGGGCGACCGCGTGAGCCCCTCCATGCGCGAGTTCCTGGTCACGTGCGGCGCCGACGTGCCGTTCGAGAGGACCTCCAGGCTGGCGGAGATGGGCGGCGGCTCGAGGGTCTCGGGCACCACCGTGATGCGCTCTGTCAGGCGCGCAGGCGAGGCCATCGCGGCCTCCGAGCGCGAGGCCGCCCGGGCCCTGTTCTCCGACGGCGTGGCGCCCGAGGCCGACCGCGCCGCCGCCCACGTGCTGGTGGAGGCCGACGGCACCTACGTGACCGTGCGCGGGCGGAAGGACAAGGTCGAGGTCAAGGCCATGGTCGCCTACGCCGGCAAGGAGGAGTCCCCCGGCGGGCGGGTCTCCCGGATCGACCCCGTGAGGCTCGGCTGCGTGGGCGTCGCGCCGGGCGAGTTCTGGCGGGAGGCGGTGGCGCAGGTGGGCACCAGGTTCGACCTGGGGAGGGTCGAGCGGGTCTCGCTCGGCACCGACGGCGAGGCCCAGTACGTCAACGGCATCTCCGCCATGTCCTTCGCGGCAGAGTCCGACGGCCACATCGACCCCTTCCACGTCGACCGCGCCGTCGCCCGCTGCGCGCCCGCCGGCGACCGGCTCGGCTGGGCGCTGCTCCAGCTGCTGGAGGCCGGCGGCCCCGAGGCTTGCGCGTTCGCGATCGACTCGCTCGCGTCGGTCGGCGCGCTCAGGGCGGGCTCGGAGAAGGTCGCCGCCTACCTGCGGAACCACGCCGCCGAGATCGGCGGCGGCCCCTCGATGGGCACGATGGAGGCCGAGCAGCAGCACACCTACAAGTCGCGCATGGCCTCCTTCCCGTGCGCGTGGTCGGTGGCCGGCGCCGACGCGATGGCCAGGACCAGGAGCTGGATCTCCTCGGGCAGGGAGGTGCCCCGCAGGACGCGCGAGGGGTCGCTCTCGCCGAAGAGGAGGAGGGCGAGGGACGCGCGCCTCGCGGCGCTCGTTGACCCGACGCCCGGAAGGCGCGTACAATCCGATGGGAAGGGATGGGAGTACCCCCTCGTGGCCTCCGTCGGGGGCATGCGTGCCGACATACGCTACGAGGCCGCCTTGGACCTGATCTAGGATGGTCCGCCAACATCAACGCAATGCCGACGAGCATCTCACGCGCTCTCTAGAAAGAGTTTTGTCAACATAGGCATTAGCAGCTGGAACGGATTGGTCATTTCGGGCTATTCCTGTGACCGATGCGTCACATTTAATGGGCGGTTAGAATAGCAACCAAAACGAAGGAGATACCTTGGACCCATTTCTCAAGTACCTAATAGCAGTCAACGTAGTGACTTTCTTTGCGTTTGTCATCGACTTCCTCCTCTGTATGTGGAAGCCTGAGATTGATGACATGACAGCAAACTCCCTAATCATGGATGTATTTCCGATCGCGGGTGGCGCGGTCGGAATGTTGCTTGCCATGTTTATCCTGACCGGACTTGCTCGCGGCCATCGTATGAACAAGGACAATATTGCGTGGTGGTTCCTTGCCATTGTCTGCCTTATAGTTTGGGGTTTCGTTGTAGCTGCGAGGTTTGGTTTCGTACAACTCGATGCGAGCATCGGCGGAATTTTAGCGGGTTGGAATCTCGACAGGCTCAAGATCTTGGGCATCTACCTGGGTGTTATTAACGCCATTACGTTTGCGGCATTTACTTGGGACAAGTTCGTAGCGGCAAACGGAAACGACTGGGCGAAGCGAATTCCCGAAGCTTATCTACTTGCTCTGAGTCTTATCGGCGGATCGGTTGGTGGACTGCTTGCCATGAACCTTGTTCGCCATAAGACTAAGAAATGGTATTTCGTTTGGGGACTTCCGGTCTTTATCGCTCTCAACATCGGAACTCTGTTGTATGCGCATGTGTGCGCGCTTATCTAGACTGTGTATCTGCCCGTGAAGTTTACTGGTTTGATTCGCCTAGCTCGGTAGTTAGCTGAGAGCTAACTACCGAGCCCACTACTTAGGAGTACAATCCTTCACGCGCTGTATTACTACGATTAATAGGGGTGTCCGCTCATGAAAGCAATTAAGACATTCTTTATCTTGTTGCTCGGTTTAGCAATTGGCGCTGGTGGCCTTTTCGTCTATCAGAACTATGTCTCCGCCCTCTCATGGGCTCGTCACGCTCCAAGTGATTTTGAAGGCGAAGAAAGCACTGTCATAGATCTTTCGGTGCTGCAAGAGTCCATGCAGAAGAACAACGAGCTTTCTACTGCAAAATACCTCTATACGGCATCAGCCTCAGTTAGCGACATTAACGACCTGTCTATTCTTGGGCATCCAGACATCAAGGTGCCTTTTACCGACGCCACGTATGTTTTCCAGTTTGACGGTGTTATCAAAGTAGGCTTTGACCTCAGCAAGGCGTCAGTTGACCTTAAAGGGG